>NZ_JACDUS010000010.1 GCF_013761005.1 Desulfosalsimonas propionicica | reverse complement strand
CATTCTCGGGCCGCCGCCGGTCCGACCGATGTGCTTGAGTCTTCGATCAACTATCTGGGAATTTCAGTCTATCCCGGCATCTACCGGATGACCCAGAAAAAAAATCATTATCAATTCCACTGCCCCGGTTTTCAATGAAGAGGGCGATATTGAAGGGGTTGTGGTCATCAATCAGGATGTGACAGAGCGGGAAAAGCTTCAATTCCAACTCAACCAGGCCCAGAAGATGGAGTCTGTCGGCCGGCTGGCCGGCGGGGTGGCACACGATTTCAATAACAAGCTTTTTATCATCAACGGATATGCCGAAATGGCCATGGACATGATTGATTCTTCAGATCCTCTCCACGAAAACCTCAGGGAAATTCACACCGCAGGGAAAAAGTCCGCTGACATCGTGCGGCAGCTTTTGGCCTTTGCCCGTAAACAGACCATCAGCCCGGTGCTGCTTGATTTAAACGACACCATTTCCAGTATGCTGAAAATGCTGCAGCGGCTGATCGGTGAAAACATTGATCTTACATGGCACCCCGGCAAAAACCTTTGGGCGGTTAAAATCGACCCCTCCCAGGTGGACCAGATCATGGCAAACCTTGCTGTAAATGCGCGGGATGCCATATCCGATGTGGGAAACCTGGCCATAGAGACAAAAAATACCGTCATTGATAAAGATTACTGCAGGGCCAACCCCGAGGCATCTCCCGGACGGTATGTCATGCTGGCGGTCAGCGATGATGGCTGCGGCATGGAAAAGGAAGTTCAGGATTTCTTGTTTGAGCCGTTTTTTACAACCAAGGAAATCGGTAAGGGAACCGGCCTGGGACTGCCCACAATTTACGGCATTGTCAAACAAAATAATGGGTTTTTAAGCGTGCACAGCAAGCCCGGGGAGGGGGCAACGTTTAAAATATACCTCCCTTCCCATGAGGCTGAACAATTCTTCATACGCTTTGCAAAAGAATCCAGCCGGGAAGTTCCAATGGGTTCTGCGACCGTCCTGCTGGTTGAAGATGAACAGGCAATTTTGAAAATGGGAATGGAAATGATCCGGCGGCTCGGCTACACGGTATTAACCGCTCAAAGCCCCAAAGACGCCTTGCGGGTTGCCGGAGAATACAACGACAAAATAGACCTTTTGATTACCGATGTGGTCATGCCGGAAATGAACGGCCGGGATTTGTCCTCCCGATTGCGCAAAAACCACCCTGATCTCAAAACCCTTTACATGTCGGGCTATCCGGCCAATGTTATCGCCGGCCACGGGGTGCTGGATGAAGGGGTTGAATTCATCCAGAAACCCTTTTCGGTAAAAGATATAGCAGTAAAAGTGCACGGGGCGATTGGCGATTAAATTACCCGTTCCCCTCTCAGGGGCGGTTCGTCGCTGTACCCGTGAGTCGGCCATTTATGCCGGCTTCAGTATCATTTCGGGGCATCTTCACTTTTGAACCTTGACGCCGGGGTTTTTCAGTTCAAAAGACGGATTCCTACGCTGTTTCGGCCATGGACTTGCCCGCCTTGGCGATATTGATCTTTGGGAGATCATTGATAATGATGGTAATGGTTTCAGGTTTGGCATCGGCTGTTTTTGCTATGGCCTCGGTGACTTCCCTGACCATGTTCTTTTTTTGTTCATCAGTGCGGCCTTCTATCATGTCAATTTTTACAATCGGCATAACGTTTCCTCCTTTATAGCCACTTTCATTTGTCTTTCTGCTCGCCGGCGATCTTTTGTATTTGCTGTCAGATCGATTTTTTAAAGACATACGGGCAGCGTTGAATTTTGTCAAATGCCTTCTGTACATCCTGGTGAAATCCTGCTTGAGAATTACGTGAACCGCATGGGAATCAGTCAGTACAAGCTGGCAACAGCAATCAATTTTACGCCCCGGTGTATCAATGAAATCACATTGACGACGATGTCTGTCTGTGATTATAATTTTATTTTTTGTATATGAAAAAACAATCCCCCTGATATGTGGTATCTATACATTATCCGCTGTGCTGACAATAGCCTTTACACGGGCATCACAAAGGATGTTTCCAGGCGGATGGCGGAGCACAACCTGAAAACAGGCTGCAATTACACCAGAGCCCGAACGCCGGTTGAACTGGTTTATCAGGAATCTCATCCAACCCGGTCATCGGCGCTGAAACGGGAAATCCGGATTAAACAATGGCCCCGGGCCAAGAAACTGGACCTGATAGATGGCTGAAAACGATTTTGAGGCAGACAGAATTTATCGGCCCTCGGCAGTCGAATGCTACAGCGGATACAAGGCATGTGAACGGCCTGTGGCCTTTACCTGCAAGGGCCGACGGATGGAAATATCCGAAATACCGGACCGCTGGTATGAAGGCGGTCTGACATCGGATAAACCGGTTGTCAATTATTTCAAGGTCAAGACCGGGGAGGGCCGTGTTTTCATTCTCCGGTATGCCGCGCAATCAGATGCGTGGGCGGTACGGGAGCATGCATCCACTGATATTGGAGGGCAAGCCATGAGTTCATCTTCGCCGTCAAGAGACCATGCATGGGAACTGCTGACAAGACACAACAAGAGCAACGGGCTGATTGCCCATGCATTGGCGGTTGAATCGGTGATGCGGCATTTTGCGGAACAATACGGGGAAGATCCGGATAAGTGGGGGATCATCGGTCTGGTGCATGACCTGGATTATGAACAGTATCCGGACCAGCACTGTCATAAAACAGCGGAGATTCTTCGCGCAGAAGACTGGCCGGAAGAATATGTCCGGGCTGTGATCAGCCACGGTTACGGCATCGTAAATGACGTCAAGCCAGCCTCGCTTCTTGAAAAAACCCTTTACACCATCGACGAGCTGACCGGGCTGGTGGCGGCAGCCGCCCTTGTGCGCCCCTCCAAAAGCATCCTGGATATGAAAGCCAAGTCGGTTAAAAAGAAGTGGAAGGACAAACGGTTTGCCGCCGGGGTGAACCGGGAAATTATCGAACAGGGCTGCCGGTGGCTGGACATGGAGCTGTCCGAGGCGATTTCCCAAACCATTGAAGGCATGAAACCGGTTGCAGAGGAAATCGGGCTGAAAGGAAATCCGGATTAGACATTTTTCCCGGGCTCGCCGGTTCTCGCATAAACGGGTTCCAGTTCGTCGGCTGCTCAGTGCTCGCCTGGATTAGTTTTCCGGGGGGTCCGGGTTGACTGTGAATACGGGCACCGGGGACAATCGGAGAACGCGGTCTGCAACAGAACCAAAGAGTGTCCGGTCCAGACCACTTTTGGCGTGGGTGCCCATCACCGCCATGGAAATGGATTCATCTTTGATATAATTGACGATCTCTTCTGCGGGGTTGCCGATCACGACCTTGGTTTTGAGCCCGGGCAGAGCCTCGAGGTTTTTCTGGCAGAAGGATTCTACCTGGTTTTCTGCATTATTCAGGATTTTGTTTTCATCATCCAGATGCCTCGGGGATATGGCATAGGCGACTTTCCAGTAGTCAAGCTCGGGTACTACATGCAGCACATGCACTTCGGCATTGAATTGTTTTCCCATCACCTTTACCCATTCGGCAACACTTTTGGAAAGGGAAGAAAGCTCCAGTGCAAACAAGATCTTATCTATGGATTTCTCAGTTGTCATTCTCATCTCCTTGGGTGAAGCTTCATTGATGTTTCATCTCTTGAAGGCCCCTTGCATCGTCGACTGTGCAAACGATACTCCCCGGATCTGGGTCAAAAAATAGTCACGCCTGCATCAGTTGTCAAAAAATCGGTGATTGCCTCAGGCATAAAAAGACTCTCAAGACCTGGGATCCAGTATTTTACAAGTGGTGTGAATTATGAAGACTACCATTAAGGAGGCAAAAATGCATATGGCCGGCCCCGTTATGCAGCTGCCGGTTCTTGCCAGGATTGCCCGTATCCGCATAAGCTTTCATGGTCTGCGACGGCCTGTATTTTGCAATCAGCACATCTGCGAAATATTCCAGCCCGTGATAACCACTCCTGGATTGTTGCGGGTTAATTCAGAAAAGAATCAAGAGATTGTATCTTTTTTTGCGGTGATCAGAAATACAGAAAATTCAGCCGGCTTGCCGGTGGTGGCACTTTCTTTTTTTATGACATGGGCCGTTGCAACGGAAATATCCGTAAAACCTTTTCTCTCCAGCACCCGGCCCAGTTCT
This sequence comes from Desulfosalsimonas propionicica, assembly GCF_013761005.1. Taxonomy (NCBI): domain Bacteria; kingdom Pseudomonadati; phylum Thermodesulfobacteriota; class Desulfobacteria; order Desulfobacterales; family Desulfosalsimonadaceae; genus Desulfosalsimonas; species Desulfosalsimonas propionicica. The sequence continues at coordinate 122,428 of NZ_JACDUS010000010.1, read as the reverse complement.
TTGCGGTCAAACCCCTGATGAAATACATCCGGGATATCTCCGTGAAATCCGCCGTCTTCCGCGTCCAGATCTGCCAGGGCCAGCCGGCCGCCGGGGTTTAGCAGCTTAAAAAAGGTTCCCAGAAGATTGTCCACATCTTTTACATGATGAAGGACCATGCTCGAAAAGATCAGATCAAACCGCTCCCCGGGCACCTCTCCCCCGGTCAGATCCAGCTGACAAGGGGTAATATTGTCCACCCGGTTGTCAGCAATCTTTTTTTCCAGCACCGCCAGCATATTTTCGGACATATCCACGGCCAGTACATGTTTCACCTCCGGGGCCAGGGCCATGCTGATCAGCCCGGTGCCGCAGCCGAATTCCATGGCCGTCATGGTTTTGGAAAGAGGGATATTTTTCCGTATCGCCGCTGATACATTGTTTGCCATGGCGACCCGCCGGGGTTTGTCCCACTCATCTGCCGATTTGTTGAAATAGTCTTTTGCGGTTTTCATAATAATCCGTTTTCGCTCTTTTGTGTTTCTATTTCTGCCCGCCCCCAAACTGCTGACGGTTTTTATAACCCTGAGTTCTTAATCAGGCTTCATAAATGACCTGCGCGGTATTCATTTCAGTATGGTTCGCAGTGAGGGCCTTCATTTTGGTCAATGGTATAGTTGTTTTGCTCAAGAGAGTATTGATATGACAGCTCTTACCCTATTGAACCCGGGCAATACGCTATTGGAATTTTTATTATTGGTGACCCCAACGGGACTCGAACCCGTGTTTCCGGCGTGAGAGGCCGGCGTCCTGGACCGCTAGACGATGGGGCCATGGGTGGCTGATGTGCTGGGTAAACCGGCAGGTTTGGTTATTATGGCCGCCCGGTTAAGTTTTGCAATATTAGGGGTGTTTGCGGTTTTTGTCAAATAGAATTTCATGCTGTGGGGTTTTGTTTAACACCCCGGCGAAAGCCCAGTACCAGGTAAATCAGCCAGCCCGCAAACGGGGTGATGGCAATGATCCACCACAGGACTTTTTCGCCTTTGCCGGGAAAGGTTTTTAAGGATACATCCACCAGCGCCCACACGGTGAGCAGGAAAAACGGGATGCTGATGATCAGAAACGTGCCGATTGATGCCAGGTTCATATTTATTCCTCGGGTTTTTTCGGAATTTCAGAAACAGTGTTGATACCTTCGGTCATCCGGGCCAGGGGTATTTGCCGGCGGGTTTTGCGGTCAAATGCCGCTACATGGGTGTAGCCGGCATCTGTGAGCTGTGCCATGGCTACATCAAAGTCCCGGCCCACCTGTTCGGGCCGGTGGGCATCAGAGCCCGTGCACACGGCAATGTTTTTTTCCCGGCATTTGGCAAGAATTCTTGCGTCCGGGTAAATACGGGCGGTTGGATGATGCAGGCCGCTGGTGTTGACCTCCACGGTTTTGCCCTTTGCAGCGATTTTGTCCAGGATTGGATCGAGTTTTTCGTAAAAATTTTCTCCGGGCAGGACGCCGAATTTCCGGATCACGTCCAGGTGGCATACAATGTCGATAAACGGGTAGTCCGCCATTTGATCCAGCAGGTCCAGGTATTGGTCAAAAAGCGCATCCCTGGGTTGTTTGTCCAGGTTCTGGCCGGCCCGTGAGCTGACCAGGTTGCGGTTTTCAATAAAATGCACGGATCCCCCGATCATGTCAAAGTCAAAGCACTCTGCTATTTCCTGTGCCTGTGCGGCCAGCTCCGGGGTGAAATCCACCTCCAGGCCCACCCGGATGCGGATCTGCCCGTTTACTGCTGCCTGCAGGCGGCGTGCGGCATAGTAATAAAGGGGAATGTCCATGGCGGTCATGGACAGGTGGCGGCCCTGCTCATGCAGGGTCAGGTGCTCCAGAAAGCCGATTTCCGAAAGCCCCCGGCCTGCGGCACAGGCCACGTATTGGGCCATGTCCCCGCTGGCATGGTTGCAAAGCCGGGTGTGAACGTGATAATCCATCATCTGTCTGGCCGCCTAACCGGGTGAAAAGGTTTGATTTTGTCCGGGGTGCATATTATAGTCTCTCAAACCGGCGCCAATGGTTGTCATTTGTATATGTGCCATGACGGGCGCCAAACTGTCAATCTTATACGCTCCTGCGTATTACGGCCAATCTGCGGAATATGAAAAAAAACAACCGGATTATTTATTGGTGCCAGGCCTGCGGGCACCAGAGCCCCAAGTGGATGGGCCGGTGCCCGGACTGCGGTCAGTGGGACAGCATGGTGGAGCAGACCGCCCCTTCCGGGCCGGCCTCGGCCGCCCGAAAGGCCCTGGCCGACAGGCCCGAGCCCGTGCTCATCGACGCTGTTGCCATGGACGGCGAGGAGCGGATCCGTACCGGGGTGGATGAATTTGACCGGGTTTTGGGCGGCGGGATTATCGCCGGCAGCCTGGTGTTAATCGGCGGAGATCCCGGCATCGGAAAATCCACCCTTGTGCTGCAGGTCCTCCAGCACCTGGCCAGGGAAAAGCGCCGGGTGCTTTATGTCTCCGGCGAAGAATCCACCCGGCAGCTCAAGATGCGCAGCCGCCGCCTTGCTCCGCAGGCCCCGGGCATGTACGTGGTATCTGAAATCGATGTGGATGCTGTCATTGACATGGTTCATGACCAGAAGCCGGACGCCCTGGTCATTGATTCCATTCAGACCATGTTTTCAAAGGATGCCGCCTCTGCCCCGGGCAGTGTCACCCAGGTGCGCGAGGCTACCATGAAGCTGATGGTCATGGCCAAGCAGACCGGAATCCCGGCGTTTTTAATCGGCCATGTCACCAAGGAGGGCGCCATTGCCGGCCCCAGGATCATGGAGCACATGGTGGACACGGTGCTGTATTTCGAAGGCGACCAGAATCATGTGTTTCGCATTCTGCGGGCGGTCAAGAACCGGTTTGGCTCCACCAATGAAATCGGCGTGTTTGAAATGAAGGAATCCGGCCTGGAGCAGGTGCCCAACCCGTCTGCGGTGTTTTTGTCCGAGCGGGCCAAAAACGCCCCGGGCTCTGTGGTGACCGCCTGCATGGAGGGCACCCGGCCCATTTTGGTGGAACTCCAGGCCCTGATCAGCGGGTCGGGCTACGGCACCCCCAGGCGAACGGTGCTGGGTCTGGATTACAACCGGGTATCGCTTCTGGTTGCGGTCATGGAGAAAAAACTGGGGTTAAACGTGGCCGGCCAGGATATTTTCATGAACGTGGCCGGCGGGGTGCGGGTATCAGAGCCGGCCGTGGACCTGGGCATTATTTCAGCGGTGGCCTCCAGTTTTCTGGACAGGCCTGTTGCCGACGGCACGCTTCTGCTGGGTGAAGTGGGGCTCACCGGCGAGGTCCGGGGCATTTCCCATCTGCCGGCCCGGATCGCCGAGGTGGAAAAAATGGGCTTTACCCGCTGCATTGTGCCCAAAAACAGCCTCAAACAGGTCAAGGGCGCCGGGGGCATTGAACTGGTCGGCATTCGGCGGCTTTCGGAAATTATGGACATTCTTTTTTAACCGCCGGCTGGTGTTTGCCGCAAACCGGCTTGACCCGGCGGCTGATTTTCTATATGAAACGAAAAAAAACAAAAAATCCCGGAAATGTTCGCGCGCGGCCGGATTTTTACGCGCAACAGGCCAAAAAGGAACATTTTCCCGCCCGGTCGGTTTACAAGCTAAAGGAGATCCAGAAAAAGCACAATCTGATCCGGCCCGGCCAGGTGGTGCTGGATCTGGGTTGCGCGCCGGGATCCTGGCTTTTGTATGCCGCGGAGACAGCCGGGGAGTCCGGCAGGGTCATCGGTGTGGATCTAAAGACCGTGGATATGGACCTGCCGGCCAATGTGTGCGTGTTTCAGGCCGATATCAATGAAATGGCCCCGGAGGTCTGGCAAATCATTGACCAGGGCGTGGATGCGGTGTTAAGCGATATGGCGCCTTCCACCACCGGCCGCAAGGATGTGGATGCCGTGCGCTCCCATCAGTTGTGTGAAATGGCGCTCTATATTGCTGACAGGGCGCTGCGGCCGGGCGGGGGGTTTGTGTGCAAGATATTTCAGGGCCCGGATTTCAAGGCGTTTTGTGATGCGGTCCGGGACCGGTTTGAGATGATGAAGATATTTAAGCCGGCCAGCTGCCGCAAAGACAGCAGGGAAATCTACGTGATCGGCAAGGGCCGGAAACAGGAGGAAACAGATGGCAGGACACAGTAAGTGGGCAAACATCAAGCATAAAAAAGGCGCCGAGGATGCCAAGCGGGGCAAGATTTTTACAAAGCTGGTCAAGGAAATCATAGTGGCCGCCCGCCTGGGCGGGGGGGACCCGGACGCCAACCCGCGGCTGCGCACTGTGCTGGAAAAGGCCAAGCAGAACAATCTGCCCAAGGACAATATTGACCGGGCCATTAAAAAGGGCACCGGCGAACTGGAAGGGGTCAATTACGAAGAAACGGTCTACGAGGGCTACGGCCCCGGCGGCGCGGCCGTATACGTGGAGTCTTTGTCTGACAACAAAAACCGCACGGTGGCGGATGTGCGCCATCTTTTCAGCAAGCACGGCGGCAACCTCGGGGAAAATGGGTGCGTGTCCTGGATGTTTGACAAAAAGGGCTGGATCCCGGTCAACAAAAATGATGCGGAAGAAGACGTTCTCATGGAGGCGGCCCTGGAGGCCGGGGCCGAGGATATCCGCGACGAGGACGGGGTCTTTGAGGTCATCACCCCGCCGGATGCATTCGAGGATGTCAAGGCCGCCCTGGCTGCCGCCCAAATCCCCTTTGGCGATGAGGCCGAGGTCACCATGTTGCCTCAGACCACGGTAAGCCTTGGGGGCACGGATGCGGAAAAAATGCTCAAGCTCATGAATGCCCTGGATGACAACGATGATGTACAGCGGGTGCACACCAATGCCGATATTCCCGAAGAGGTGATTGCTGCTGCGGGATAACGGGTGCGTGCCGCCCCGTCATTGTTGTGGTTTCATTATGATATCGCCGTAATAGGTGACCGCGGCTTCACCGGTGTCGTCCGAGTCGGTCATGATTGCAATTCCCTGGATCATGGGCGGCTCCTTTCCGAATGCGGCCCTGTAATCGTTCAGAATATTTCTGGATTCCGATACCCAGGTGTTTGTATTTTCCCGCCCGCTTTGCAGGACGATCATCTGCGCCCTGTCTGTATAGGCATTGGGCACGACCCGGCCTTTGGCCGCCCGGCTGGCCCATATGTAGTTGATGACCCCTGCTGGCGGATATTCACCGTAGATTTTTTCAATAATGTTAAATTTTGCCCGTTCGAAAAACCCTATCTTGTCCGGGTCATATTCAAAAGCGATATAGAGGCGCGCCGGATAATCATCCCCGGATTTCCGGGTGACATCGCCGTTTTCGTAAATGCCGGTGGCCTTCCAGCGCCATTGGATAACCGGATATTGACGCGGGTCGATGCGCATTTTGCGAATCAGGCCGGATGCGGATGAATCGCTTTTGGCTTTGATCACCGTGGTTTCGTTGTCGCGGACCAGCCGGTACCGGGTATGTTGGTCAATTTTTTCAAAGGTCAGCGGCTCCCAGCCGGCAGGAATCTCGCGGTCCGTGCCGGCTGCGGAGAATTTTCCGATATAAAGGATTTCGCTGTTTTCATCGGCGGTCTCATTCGTTTCTGCACCGGCGGTGAAAACAGCGGCCAGCATAACCAGGACAATTATCGCTATGCGTCTGGACCGCATGCGTTTTCTCCTTTGATGCGTTTTGGGTCCGATTGTACCAGCCTCGGCCCGTGTTTTGCGGTTGGCGCAGGGCTTCTGCGCATATGGGTCGGATTTTTGGGGCAGTTTGGGGCTGCCTGCTTTCACCATAACGTTATTGTATATTTCTCAATATAGGCATGGGCCCGGGGGGTTGCCAAAAATTATTTCGGGTTTTTGCAATTTCATCACAAAGGCCGCTTTCCATCTGCAATAAAAAAGCCGGAGGCGCTGCAGTGCCTCCGGCTTTTGCCTATGCTGATGATCATCCGGTCCGATCAGCCGGTTTCAGCCAGGAGTTCATCATCCATGCTGTCCGGATGTACCTGTTTTTCCACGTGAAAGGTGATTTCATCACCGGTTGCATCGGCCACGATCCGGTCACCCTCGGATACGCCGCCTTCCAGGATTTTTAAGGAAAGCGGGTTTTCCACCAGGTGCTGGATGGTGCGCTTCAGGGGCCGGGCCCCGTAGACCGGGTCAAAGCCCCGCCGGGCCAGCAGGTCCCTGGCCGCGTCCGTGAGCTCGATTTCCATGCGCCTGTCTGCCAGCCGTTTCTGCAGGTAGGTGAGCTGGATGTCCACGATTTCCCGCAGCTGCTCGGCGCTGAGGCTGTGGAAGGTGATCACCTCGTCGATCCGGTTTAAAAATTCCGGCTTAAACGTTGCCCGCAGGGACTGGAGCACGCGCTCTTCCATCTGCTCCCGGTTGTCTCCGGAAAATTCCTGGATCTGCTGGCTGCCCACGTTGGAGGTCATGATGATAATGGTGTTTCTGAAATCCACGGTCTTTCCCTGACCGTCGGTGAGCCGGCCGTCGTCCAGGATCTGGAGCAGCACGTTGAACACGTCTGCATGGGCTTTTTCGATTTCATCAAACAGAATCACCGAATAGGGCCGGCGCCGGACCGCCTCGGTGAGGTATCCGCCTTCCTCGTAGCCCACGTATCCCGGGGGTGCCCCGATCATGCGCGCCACGGCGTGTTTTTCCATGTACTCGGACATGTCTATGCGCACCACTGCCTGCTCCTCATCATAGAGAAACTCGGCCAGGGCCTTGGCCAGCTCGGTTTTGCCAACGCCCGTGGGGCCCATGAAGATAAACGAGCCAATGGGCCGGTTGGGGTCCTGAAGACCCGAGCGGGAACGGCGCACGGCGTTGGATACGGCCGTGACCGCCTGGTCCTGGCCCACCACCCGGCTGGCAATGCGCTTTTCCATGGCAATGAGTTTTTCGCGCTCGGTTTCCAGCATTTTGGATACGGGAATGCCGGTCCATTTGGAGACAATATAGGCAATGTCTTCTGAATCGACTTCTTCGCGCAGCATGCGCCGGGTCTTCTGCAGTTCCACCAGCTTTGCGTTGGCCTCCTCGATTTCCTTCTGGATCTCGTTTCTTCTGCCGTAGCGGAGCTGGGCCACTTTTTCCAGGTCCCCCTGGCGCTGGGCCTGCTGCTCTTCGGTGCCGATGCGGTCCAGTTCGGTTTTTAAGTCCCGCAGGCGCTGGATCGCCTGCTTTTCATTCTGCCAGTGCGCGTTCATCCGGTTGTATTCTTCCTTGAGCCCTTCCAGGGTCTTTTCAATCTTTCCCAGCCGGTCCCGGCTGGCGTTGTCAGACTCTTTTTTCAGGGCTTCGCGCTCGATTTCCAGCTGGGTGATGCGCCGCTGGATCTCATCGATTTCCGTGGGCTTGGAGTCGATTTCAATGCGAAGGCGCGAGGCGCTTTCATCGATTAGGTCAATGGCCTTGTCCGGCAGGAACCGGTCGGTGATGTAGCGGTCCGACAGGGTGGCCGCGGCCACGATGGCCGAGTCCTTGATCTTGACCCCGTGGTGTACCTCGTATTTCTGCTTCAGGCCCCGCAGAATGGAAACGGTGTCCTCCACTCCGGGCTCTGCGGTAAATACCGGCTGAAACCGCCGCTCCAGGGCTGCATCCTTTTCAATGTGCTTGCGGTACTCGCTGATGGTGGTGGCGCCCACGCACCGCAGCGACCCCCGGGCCAGGGCGGGCTTTAACATGTTGGAGGCGTCCATGGCGCCTTCGGCCGCGCCCGCGCCCACAAGGGTGTGGAGCTCGTCGATAAACAGGATGATCTGGCCCTCGGATTTTTCCACTTCCTTTAAAAGGGCTTTAAGCCGGTCCTCGAACTCGCCGCGGTACTTGGCCCCGGCAATCAGCGATCCCATGTCCAGGGCGATCAGGCGCCGGTCCTTTAATGTCTCGGACACGTCGCCTTCCACGATGCGCTGGGCCAGGCCCTCCACAATGGCGGTTTTGCCCACGCCGGGCTCACCGATTAACACCGGGTTGTTTTTGGTGCGCCGGGAAAGGACCTGGGCAATACGCCGGATTTCCTCGTCGCGGCCGATGACCGGGTCAAGTTTTCCCAGCCGTGCCTGCTCGGTGAGATCCCGGCTGTATTTTTCCAGGGCCTGATACTTGTCCTCGGGGTTTTGATCATTGATGGTCTGGTTGCCCCGGATTTCCATGAGCACGTTTAAGATATCGTCGCGCTTTAACCCGTGGCGCTCAAAAATCCTTGCCGCATCGCCTTTCTTGCTTTCAGCAAGGGCCAGGAAAATGTGTTCCACGCTCACATACTGGTCTTTCATGTTGGATGCCTTGGAAAAGGCCGATTCCAGGATTTTCTTGGTTTCCCCGGAAATATAGACCTCTGCTGTGCCCTCCACTGCCGGCAGTTTTTTCATTGCCTCCTGCACGTCCTTGTTTACTTCAGAGGGGCTGGCGCCTATTTTTCTGAGCACGGATACCACAATTCCCTGGGAATCCTCGATCATCCCGGCCAGCAGGTGCACCGGTTCGATCTGTTGGTGGCGGTTCTCCGCGGCCAGGGACTGGGCCTGCTGGATGAGCTCCTGGGATTTTATGGTGAATTTGTCAAACCTCATGATAAAGGCCTCCTTTTGTCACTTTATTTCTGATATGCGCATGGCGCAGATCATGTACGATTTTTTTAAATATTTTGTTTCTATCCGGAATTATTCAAAAATAAAATAAACACAGATGGGGTGATGTCAATGGCGGCCATTGTGTCAGCCGGCGGGGTTTTTAATTGACCCGGGCAAAAGGAGTTATTATTGTAAGATAAAGGGCAGAAACGGGCCGGAATATATCGGAACACGGGCTTTTGGTCCGGACCGGCTCAAATCCCAGACAAGGGAGAGGCCATGAGCAGGCAAGCATCCTTTACCAAGCATGAACGCAAAGTCCTTCCTGATTTCCGTAAAAAAATCAACAACGCCGAGTCCACAGAAGACGTGAAGAAATTTTTTATTTACACAGTCGGATCCCTGTTTTCGGATATTTTTGCGGAAAACGTGGCTGTGGAGCAGGGTGATATTCGCCTTATGCCGGATATGAACCCGCCGTATCAGCTCAGCGACCGGCTAATGGGCATGCCTCAGTTTGTGCAGATGTGGCAGGACTCGGACCTGGCCCACGTGCTGGGCCGATTGGCAGAGGCTGCGGCCAACCGCTACCGCCGCCTGGATAAGCATCCGGAAAAAACCGATTCCAAGATCCAGCGCAGATACGAAAATCGTTGACCGGGCTAAAAATCCCGGGGTTTGCAGATGATTTCCCGGATTTTGAGGTCAAAAAAGCCCGTCTGGTGGGTGGCCATCACTGCGATTTCAACGCATACCTTGGTGCCCTGGCCGAAGAGTTTCAGGGTGTCGGCCATGAGCAGGGCGGGATAGACGCCGCCGTGCTTTTTGGCCGGCTATATTATCATTGCCGGTTTGTTGAGTATATTGTATCATGGAATCCACAGTCAAGACCGGCCGCTAAGATTCACTGCTGCAAGGGGACCGAAATGATCATTGATGTGCATACCCACCTGTTTCCCGGGGTGATCCGCAACAACCGGGACAATTATTTTCTCGATGAGCCGGCTTTTGCCCTGCTTTACCATAGCCCCAAGGCCCGCATGATCGGTGCCGAAGACATGCTTCGCTCCATGGATGAGCACGGGGTGGATATTTCCGTGGTTTTCGGATTCCCATGGTTTAATCCCAAGACCTGCCGGCACCACAATGACTATATCATCGAGTCAGCCCGGCAATGGCCGGACCGGCTCAGGGGTTTCTGCTGTGTCAATCCTTATGCCGAAGGGGCGGAAAAGGAAGTGGAGCGCTGCCTTGCAGCCGGTCTGTCCGGGGTCGGGGAACTGGCCTTTTATCAGGCCGGGGGCATCACAGATGATGCAATCGCGCGCCTGGCCCCGATCATGGAACAGTGCCGGCAAAAAAATCTGCCCGTGTTGATTCATACCAATGAGCCCGTGGGCCACCAGTATCCCGGAAAAAGTGACAACACCCTGGTCCAGATTTATGCCCTGGTCAAGGCCTACCCGGAGAACATCATCATCCTGGGGCACTGGGGCGGAGGGATATTTTTCTATAACCTGCTGAAAAAAGAAGTCAGTGACGTGCTGGCCAATGTTTATTTTGACACCGCGGCATCGCCGTTTCTCTATGACACCCGGATTTACGGGCAGGCCGCAGAACTGGCGGGCGCAGACAGGATCCTGTTTGGTACCGATTATCCTCTGATCCCGCCGGATCGTTATTTCCGGGAAATGGAGGCAGCCGGCATCAGCGCCCGGCTCCGTGATCAAATACTGGGCGAAAACGCCGCCCGGATTTTATCTGTTTGAAAATGAAGCCAATTTACCGCCAGCTCCAGCAGCAGGCCGTGGGCATTGCCGCCCGTTATCCGGCCCCGGATTTTTATTCGGACTTTTCCGGGCAGGTGCGCTGTTCCAGGGGTTTTTTCGGGCAGGACCCAGTGGTGGCGGATTTGTGGTCCTTTGTTGCCGAAAACATAGAAAACGATTTTGGCCATGGGCTGATCCATGTGCGGGAGGTGGCCCTGGATGCCGGGGCCCTGGTGCTTATTGAGGCGCCGCAGATCTGCAGGCACGCAGAGCGCCGTAATCACCGCCTGCGCCTGGCCCAGGCCGCCGGGCTTTTGCATGATATCTGCCGCAAGGAAAAAAAACACGCGGCCGCAGGAGCCGCCTGCGCCAGACGGGTGCTGGCCGATTACCCGTTTTCCGGTCCTGATATTGATGCCATCTGCCTGGCCATTGCCAACCACGAGGCATTCGGGGAAAATCAAAAGGGCGGCAGCCCCGGGGCCCAGCTGTTGTCAGATTGTTTATACGATGCAGACAAGTTCCGGTGGGGACCGGAGAATTTTACCCGGACGGTATGGAAAATGCTGGCCTACCGGGATGTGCCCGTGGACCGGTTTTTGACCCATTATCCCCAGGGCATGTCGTTTCTGAAAAAAATCCGCAATACCTTCCGCACGAACACGGGGCGGCAGTATGGCCCGCAGTTTATCGATCTGGGAATTGCCATCGGCGATGAACTCTACGAGGTCCTCTGCGCCCGGGCAAAAGGGCTTTGATTCCCCTTTGCGGCAATCCCTGCAGCCGGCAGTCATGCGCCGGCACGGGCTTCCCGGTTTTTTTTCTGGTGCTTGGCCGCTACAATGGGGGTGTTTAAGATCAGCGCAGACGATCCCTCGCAGCGCTGGATATCGAGGCTCAGCGACTCCCGGTCGATTTCAAAATAGCGCGATATGACTTCCACCAAGTCCTGCTGCAGGTCTTCGAGCATGTCGTCCTTGACTTCGAGCTTATCGTAGACCAGGGCAAACTGGAGGCGCTTTTTGGCCACGCTTCTGCTGTTGTCCGGCTTGTTTAACAGCTTTCTGATCAGGGCGTTAAAGGACATGAGTATTATTCCTGTTTTTTCCGGCCGAGTTTTTTACCGATTTTTCTCCAGAAGGAGTCATGGGCCATGGGATCTTCCACAGGAAGGTCCGGATGACCGTCAAGCCTCATGGCAATGCGGTTAAAGGCTTTTCCCGCCTTGGAATCCTTCTGCTGCACAATGGGATTGCCCGTATTCGAGGATACCACAACCGCATCATCCATTTCCACCAGCCCGGCCAGATCAATGGATAGCACGTCCACAACGTCCACGTGACTGAGCATGTCGCCCTTTTCCACGAGCTTGGGCACGATCCGGTTGACAATGAGCTTGGGCGTGATGGAATGGGCATAGAGCAGCCCGATGACCCGGTCTGCGTCGCGCACCGACGATACCTCCGGGGTGCAGACCACCAGGGCCTCGTCTGCGGCCTCGATGGCGTTTTTAAAGCCCTGTTCAATGCCGGCCGGACAATCCAGCAGGGCAAAGTCGTATTCCCTGCGCAGCTTGTTGCACAGCCAGACCATGTTTTCCGGCTTGATGATGCTTTTGTCATCGCTCTGGGACGCTGGGACCAAAAACAGGTTATCGATTCTGCGGTCCTTAATGGCCGCTTGTTTGAGCTTGCACTTTTTCTGGACCACGTCCACCACGTTGAATACGATTCGGTTTTCCAGGCCCATGACCACATCCAGGTTGCGCAGGCCAATGTCCATATCGACCACGGCCACGCGCTTGCCCTGAATGGCCAGGGCCGCACCGATGGAAGCGGTCACGGTTGTTTTGCCAACGCCGCCTTTTCCGGACGTGACCACAATGACTTTTCCGTCCACGTTTCACCTCATTGCAAGGGGTTTGTTCCGGGTTGCTGCTGTCAAAACCCGTTTTATCGGATTTCCGGCCATGCCAGACGTTTGAAGATATTGTCCTTTAAATAGTCGGCCATCACGATCTGGTTGTCTTTCAGGGATGCAAATTCCGGTTTTTTCCCGGAAGATGAGGATGTGCCGGCGGCCACGTAGCCGGCGATCTGAATCTGGGTGGGCCGCAGGTCCAGGCCCAGCACAATGGCGTTTTCATTGGCGGGCTGGCCCGCAGCCGCGGTTCCCAGCAGGCTGCCGAGAATAATGATATCGCCGCCGGCAATAGCTTCTGCGCCCGGGTTGAGATCCCCGAGAATGACCAGGTGTTTTCGGGCCTCCACTTTCTGTCCGGAGCGGACCCGGCCGGCGATCACCAGGGTGTCATCCGAGTGATGCAGCCAGGCATTTTGCGCGTTGCGCCCTGAATCCGCAGCTTTTTGTCCGTCAGCGGCCGGTGTTATTTTGGCCTTGGGGGGCCCGGAAACCCGGCCCACCTGGAAGCGCTGCTGCAGAAAGGCTCCCAGGTCTTCAATAAGGGCGTCATCTGCCTGGCTTTCGCCCGGGTCCAATACCACCCGGGCATTGACGGCCAGGTGCCGGAGCCGTTCAAAGGGTTTGCACAGTTCCTGCTTCAGGGTTTCGGCCGGCAGGGACGCATCCATGGTAATCCACAGGCTGTCGCCCACTCCTTTGAGTTTCACGGGCGGTTGCTGAATTGTCATATAAAGGCCTGCCGACAGGTTGGGGTTGACATTTGCATGGGGTTCAGACCGCCTATCATGTATAGAAGCATTTAAAATCGTAGCACATCTTGTATATATAAACCAAAATCCCTTGTCAAGCCCAAAAAACCGGGCCTGCCGTCAAAAAAAGCCGGCAGACCCGTTTGGGGTCTGCCGGCTTTTTTTAAAAATTTGAAACGCGCAGTTTGGGTAAAGCCTATCCGCCAAAAGAGGCGTCGGGCATTTCCACGGCCGCGCCGTTGACATCGGCAATGGCGTCGAGTTTGCCCATGGTGGCCGGCAGAATATTGGTGGCGAAAAATTCCGCGGTTTTCAGGCTGCCCACGTAAAAGGCGGCATCCTTGTTTTTGGCGGCCTTTTCCATGAACTTTTCCATGTCTGCTGCGCCGGCGAGCTTTTCGAGCTTGCGGGCGGCCAGCACGGCCCGCCACAGATGCATCCAGGCAAAGGTCACATCGCCGGTGACATCCAGGAAAGGATGGGCATAGGCATAGGCGTTTAAGATATTATCCGACACCGACGCCTTTGCCAGGGAAACCGCCACTTCACTTAATCGGTTGACCGCGGTTTCCACCCGCTGTGTCACATGGCCCAGCACGCTGATCTTCCCGGCTTCGGCAATGGTTTTTTCCATTTCCCCCAGGTAATCCATGAAAGGCTGGCCCTTTTTCATGCCCAGCTTCCGGCCCAGCAGGTCCATGGCCTGGATGCCGTTGGTGCCCTCGTAGATCTGGAATATCCGGCAGTCGCGCATGAGCTGTTCCATGGGGTATTCCTGGATGTAGCCGTATCCGCCGTAGACCTGGATGCCGTGGCTGGTGACCTCAAGGGCCCGGTCTGTGATGTATCCCTTGATAATCGGCGTTAAAATAGCGGTCCGGTCAGCGTATTTTTCCTTTTCCGCGTCGCTTTGGGCCAGTCCCTCCAGGTCATGGGTGAGGCCGCCGTAATAGATCAGGCTGCGCATGCCCTCAACATAGGCCTTCATGGTCAGCAGCTGCCGGCGCACGTCCGGGTGCTGGATAATGGGCACAGACGGGGCATCAGCCGCCTTGCCTGCGGTCATGTGCTTTCCCTGGATGCGCTGTCTGGCATAATTTACCGCATAGAGGTAAGAGGCCGTGGCCGTGGCAAAGCCCTGCAGGCCCACGAGCTGGCGCGCTTCGTTCATCATCAGAAACATCGCCCGCATGCCCTTGTTTTCCTCACCCAGCAGGGTGCCTGTGCAGTTGCCCTTGCCGCCCAGTGTCAGGGTGCAGGTGGCATTTCCGTGCAGGCCCATTTTTTCCTCAATGCCGGTGCACACCACGTCGTTGAACTCGCCCAAGCTGCCGTCGTCGTTGACCCGGTACTTGGGCACCAGAAACAGGGAGATGCCCCGGGTGCCGGCGGGTGCGCCCTCAATGCGGGCCAGAACCGGGTGGGCGATGTTTTCCACCATGTTTTGCTCGCCGCCGGAGATGAAAATTTTGGTGCCGGAAATGCTGTATGTGCCGTCACCGTTGGGTGTGGCCGTGGTCTGCAGGGCGCCCACGTCAGAGCCGGCTTCGGCTTCGGTCAAAAGCATGGTGCCGGACCATTTGCCGGAGTAGATTTTGGGCAGGTAGGCCTTTTTCTGGGCTTCGGTGCCGAATGTTTTGATCAGGTTGGCCGCGCCGTGGGACAGGCCGTGATAGAGCATGAAAGCGGGGTTGGCGCCGATAAAATATTCCTCTGCCGCCAGGGACAAAGTTTTGGGCATTCCCTGGCCGCCGTAGTCGGGCTCATCGATCATGCCCAGCCATTCGCCTTCGTTGTATAAGGCGTTTACCTGGTGAAAGGCTTCCGGGACCTTGACCGTGCCGTCTTTTTCAAGGCTGCAGCCCACCTCGTCGCTTTCTTTCTGGGTGGGCAAAATGGCCTTGACAGCCAGGTTCCTGGCCTCCGTGACCACCATATCCACGGTTTTTTTGTTGAATTCGGCAAATTTTTCGTTTTTGGCCAGTTCGGTCACCTGCATCTGCTCGTGCAGGACAAAGTCCACGTCTCTGCGATCCGCGATCAATTGTGCCATGATGTTGTCTTCTCCTTGTGCGTTGCCTGATTTATATCGGGAATGAACCCCCCGGAAAGCCCTCAAAGTTGATCCATATCCATAAATGAATCCATGACTAAAGTCAAGTTCGGACCTTTGAACCGGGTTTCAGGACCCGGATTCAAGACTGTCAGCCCGGGCTGGCAGTTGTTCGGGTTGACCTGATTGCAAACATGATTATTTTTAATTTAAAATATTTGAATTCTTATTTATATCAAGTTATTAGTTCGTTTCCGCATGAAGAACATGTCCCGCGGGTGCAATCTTTCCAAATCCAAACAAAGGAGGATAGAACAATGGATAAGAAAGTCACTTTAAGCGTGATCAAGGCAGATGTGGGCGGCCTGGTCGGACATTCCGCCATTCATCCGGATTTGTGCAAGGAGGCCGAAAACCGGCTGGAGACAGCCAAAAATCAGGAACAACTCCTGGATTATTACGTGACCGCGTGCGGCGATGATCTTGAACTGATCATGACCCATCGCAAGGGGACCGACAACACCGAAATTCATCAAATGGCCTGGGATACTTTCTGGGCATGTGCCGAGACGGCCAAAAACCTGAAACTCTACGGGGCCGGCCAGGACCTTTTGACGGATGCGTTTTCCAACACAATCCGCGGCATGGGCCCGGGCCTGGCCGAAATGGAGTTCGAGGAGCGAAAATCCGAACCGGTCATCGTGTTCATGGCCGACAAAACCTCTGCAGGCGCATGGAACCTGCCGCTTTACAAGGCGTTTGCAGATCCGTTTAACACCGCGGGCCTGGTGATCTCCCCGAGTCTCCATGAGGGTTTCAAATTCCAGGTCCATGATGTAAAGGGCCATAAGCGGATCTTTTTTAACGCCCCGGAGGAAATCTATGATCTGCTGGTTTTTATCGGCGCTCCGAGCCAGTACATGGTTAAATCGGTTTACACCAAAGACGGGGAGATCGCCGCGGCCACATCAACCGAGCGCCTCGCGCTGACTGCGGGCAAATACGTGGGAAAGGATGATCCTGTCTATATCACTCGCTGCCAGGGCGATTTTCCGGCTGTAGGCGAACTGCTCGAGCCCTTTACCCGTGCCCAGCTCGTGGAGGGCTGGATGCGCGGCTCTCACACAGGCCCGCTGATGCCCGTTGCCGTAAAGGACGCCAACCCCTCCCGGTTTGACGGCCCGCCCCGGGTAACGGCCCTGGGTTTCCAGATTGCCGATGGAAAGCTCATCGGGCCCAGGGACATGTTTGATGATCCGAGCTTTGACGTGGCCCGGCAGGAATGCAACCGGCTGGCTGACCACATGCGGCGGCACGGTCCATTTGAACCCCACCGCCTGCCCATGGAGGAAATGGAATACACCACCATGCCCCAGGTTATGGAACGCCTGGAAAGCCGGTGGGAGGATCTGAACTAGTGCCTGAACGAAAACCGTCTTTTCCGCCAATCTCTGCGTCCGGCTCAAATTTTAATCCTCAAAATACGTCGAGTATTCCTGCGGTTAAAATTTTCGCCGTCCTGGACCTTAACGAAAAATCCTGGTTTTCGTTCGGGCACGAACTATGCAATGGCCGATTTTCGGATTTGCAGGGAAAACCGCCGCAAGGATATAGACGGCCTGCGGCGGTTTCTGTATTTTCAGGGCGGTTACGACGGTTTGACAGCCATGACCACGCAATCCATGGATTTGCCCTCGCGCGCCATGGCAACATCTGTAAATCCGGCCTGCTCCAGGTCGCTTTTGACCTCTGAGAAGGTATAGGTGTCACCTCCCCGGGTGTTGACCAGCATGTTGATGGCAAAGATGGCCCCGCCCGGGGGCTTGGTTCTGTCTTCGTCCATGATGTGATCCCGTATCAGGATTGTCCCGCCGGGCTCCAGGGCTTGGCAGATGCGGGTGTAGAGCGAGCGGTTCTGCTCGGGACTGTTTTGGTGGATAATGGCCGACAGCAGGGCCAGGTCGCAGTCGGCCGGCATCTCATCGGTGTTATAATCGCCCGCACGCAGTTCCACCCGGTCGGCCATTTGATTTTCCGCAATTCTGGACTCTGCCATGGGAAGCACCCTGGGCAGGTCAAACACGATGGCCGAAAGCCCGGGGGCCTTGTTTAAAAATGCAATGGTGTAGGTGCCCGACGCCCCGCCGATATCCAGCAGTTTTTTATAACCACTGAGATCCAGGTCTGCGGCAATGTCTGCGGCCATTTGCCGTCCCGCCACGTGCATGGCCCCGATAAAATCTTCCAGGGTCTGGCTGTCTTTTTCGGTCATGGGCACCAGGTCGGGCTTTTCGCCTTTTTTAACCACTTCGGTGAGATGGGACCAGGTATCCCAGATCTCGGCCATGTGCAGGACCATGGGCCGGACGGTTTCCGGATGATTGGCGCTGAGCAGCGTGGACTGTCCGGTGTTGTGATAAATTCCCTTTTTTTTGTCCAGAATCTCTGCGGCCACCAGGGCGTCAAGAAGCCGGGTCAGGGCCCGGGGGTCCACACCCAGCTGCAGAAACAGACTGTTTGCGGAATCCGGCTGCTTTTCCAAAAGGGTGAAAATGTCGAGCTGGGCTGCGGTCAAAATAATCCGGCTTGTCATAAACTGCCGGGTGCGTTCGAGAATGGCATCTGGCGGGTGCACGGCTGGCTCCTTTTTGACATGAAATGGGGGTTTTGGTTGTTTGTCCATTTTTGCAACATGGGCACACAAAAGGGCGCGCAAAAGCGGTCGTTGTTTCAGAGTGTAATGGCTACAGCCGGGGCCTTCAAGGAAAAAATCAGCCGCTGCCTTTGTCCCGCGGGGTCTTTGGCCGGGGAAAATTCCTTGCCCGGCCGGCGTGAAACTAGTATGGGAAAGGTACGCAAAACCCTTTTTGGACATCACACGACATCGGGGATACTGTGAAACAGATCGGATTATTCGTCAAGCAGGATTCAGCAGCCCAGAAAACAGCTGATGCTTTTGAAAAATGGCTGCAGAAAAAAAATGTGGCGGTTATACGCCAGAATGCCTTTCAGCCGCAGCTGGGTCTTCAGACAGACCGGGACACAGGGGTGAACCCCGAGACCATGTTATGCGTATTCGTGCTGGGCGGCGACGGCACCTTTTTGAGCGCATCGCGCTGGATCGGTGAAGCCAGTATTCCCATGATCGGCGTGAAGTTCGGCGATATCGGGTTTCTTGCCGAAATCGCAGAGGACTCCCTTTTTACTGCGGCTCAGACTGTGCTTGACCGGGATTTTGAGGTTGAATCCCGGGCCCGGCTCAAGGTGCGCATTTTCAGTCAGGGCAGGTTATGTGTGGAGGAAACGGTTTTAAATGACGTGGTGATCAATAAGGGAGCCCTGGCAAGACTGGCCAATATTGAAACCTGCATTGATGATCATTATCTGACAACCTATCGCAGCGACGGGCTCATTGTCTCCACCCCCACGGGTTCAACCGCCTATTGCCTGGCAGCGGGCGGGCCGGTGGTGCATCCGGCTGTGGAGGGCATTCTGGTGACCCCGATCTGCCCCTTTACCCTGACCAACAGGGTTTTGATCGTGCCGGCCACCTCAAGGATCCAGATCCGTCTCGGGGAAAAGGCCGCAGATATCGTGGCCACATTTGACGGCCAGCAGGGTCTGGAAATTGCGCCCACCGATACCCTTCTCATTGAAAAAAGCCCATCTCCCCTAAAGTTGATCAAGCTTCCGGGTCACAATTATTTTGATATCCTGAAGGCCAAGCTTCGGTGGAGCGGCGGCCGGATATAACCATGAAACGGATGTTTTATGCTCAGTACAGCTGACAGAGAGTTTTTTCAAAAAATTGCCAAAGCCGGTTTGGTCAATCCATTTTCCGATGAACACAAGGACCTGGAACTGGCGTTAAGCGGTCTTTCCCCGCAGGCCTCCCGGTCAGAGCGCACAGAGAAAATCGCCCACGAGTTAAACACCCGCATTGCCGGTTTGCAGGAGGCGTCTGCGGCCAGCCTGGATGCTTACAAGGGCGAGGACCGGGATCTGATGCAGAAAGTGTTTTTGTTTGAGCTGTTCTACCGGTTCAAGGATCATTATGACGAACTGATCAAAAGCCAGTTTGCCGCCGGCGATACCCCGGTGAAAATTCCGTTTTACCATGACGTGCATCAGGCCATGGCCTCCCGCGGCTTCGGGGAGGAGGCCTTCCGGCATTATTTTTCCCTGGCCTACCAGCTCAGGCGGGCGTTTTATTTCATCGACCGCGGCCTGACCGGCATCAGCCCGAGCATGCGCCAGCTGCGGGCCAACCTCTGGAAAAATATCTTCACCCACAACATCGAGCTCTATGACCGCTACCTGCGTGACCGGATGGAGGATTTCTCCACCCTGCTGCTCGGAGAGACCGGAACGGGTAAGGGGACTGCCGCCGCTGCCATCGGCCGCTCCGGGTTTATCCCCCTAAACAAGCGGTGGCGAAGCTTTGTGGAAAGCTTTACCCGTTCCTTTGTGTCATTGAACCTGTCCCAGTTTCCTGAAACCCTTATTGAATCAGCCCTGTTCGGGCATAAAAAAGGCGCTTTTACGGGTGCCATTGACGATTATGACGGTGTGTTTGCCTCCTGCAGCCCCCACGGGGCCATTTTGCTCGATGAAATCGGCGAGGTGCCAAAGCCCGTGCAGATCAAGCTTTTGCAGGTCCTCCAGGAGCGGATTTTCACGCCCGTGGGTTCCCAGAAGCACGGCCGGTTCGAGGGCCGGGTCATTGCGGCCACAAACCGTTCCATAGAGGAAATCCGGGGCAAAAAGGTATTTCGGGATGATTTTTATTACCGGCTCTGCTCGGACATGATCACTGTCCCGCCCCTGCGTCAGAGAATCCAGGAAGATCCCAGGGAGCTCGATATTCTGCTGAATCTCACAGTGGAGCGCCTGGTGGGAAAACCCTCAGCCGAGCTGGCCGATATGGTGCGCGCGGCCATTGATGATGAGCTCGGCCCGGATTACTCCTGGCCGGGTAATGTCCGGGAGGTGGAGCAGTGTGTTCGCCGGGTACTGTTAAAGGGTTCCTATTCCGGGCACACCGCGTTTTCCCCGGCCGGCGGGGGGCTGGACAGCCGTTTGATCGCCGGCATCGAGCAGGGCAGCATCGAGGCCGGATCCCTGGTTTCCGGCTACTGCTACCTGCTTTACCAGCGGTATCAGAATTTTGAGGAGGTGGCCCGCAGAACCGCCCTGGACCGGCGCACGGTGAAAAAATACATCTCGGAGTGGGAGGAGGCGGCAGATTCGCCGCCATCCTCCTGATGCGTATATTTCTTTGTTCTACTTGATCTCCCGGTGATAACGCTGCAATGATTTTGCCTCCGGTTCTCCGGCCCTGCGGGCGGCAATACCCTTGGCTGCAGCTGTTGCCGCGGCCGTGGTGGTGATGTAGGGTACCTTGAAGCGGATGGCGGTTTTCCGGATATAAGAATCGTCCTCCTGGCTGGCCTTTCCCACCGGAGTGTTGATGATGAGCTGGACCTGGCGATTTTTGATGGCATCCACGATATCGGGCCGGCCGTGACCCAGTTTTCTCAGCGTTTCTGCGGCAAGGCCGCGCTTTTCCAGAAAATCCCGGGTGCCCCTGGTGGCATAGATTTGAAACCCCAGATCGGAAAAAAGCCGGGCCGGCTCCAGCACACTGGACTTGTCGCTGTCAGCCACCGTGATCAAAACGCTTCCCTCCACGGGCAGCGGAGATTGTGTGGCCTCCTGGGCCTTGAAAAATGACATCCCAAAGGAATCGCCCAGGCCGAGGACTTCTCCGGTAGAGCGCATTTCCGGGCCCAGAAGCGGATCGACTTCCGGAAACATGTTAAAGGGGAATACGGCTTCCTTGACCCCGTAATGGGTGATCACCGGCCGCTGGAGGTTCATGTCCGCCAGGGTGGCGCCGAGCATGATTTTTGTGGCAATCCGGGCCATGGCAAATCCGCAGACCTTGGAGACAATGGGCACGGTCCTTGACGCGCGCGGGTTGGCTTCCAGGATATAGACCATGTCATCGGCAATGGCGTACTGGATGTTCATCAGCCCCTTGACCCCGAATTCCATAGCGATTTTGCGGGTGTAATCAATGATGGTCTCAACGTGTTTGGGCGGGATGCTCACGGGCGGAATCACGCAGGCCGAATCACCGGAATGGATGCCGGCCAGCTCGATGTGTTCCATGACCGCGGGCACAAACGCGTCCGTGCCGTCGGCAATGGCGTCTGCCTCGGCCTCGATGGCCGATTCCAGGAATTTGTCAATGAGAACAGGCCGCTTCTCGGAAACCTCCACGGCCGCTGCCAGGTAGCGCTGGAGCATGGACTCGTCCATGACAATTTCCATGGCCCTTCCGCCCAGAACGTAGGAGGGCCGCACCATCAGCGGGTAGCCGATGTTTCTGGCAATTTTGAGGGCTTCGTCAAAAGAGCGGGCCATACCCGATTCCGGCTGGGGAATGCCGAGTTTGGCCACAATCTGGTGGAACCGGTCCCGGTCCTCGGCCAGATCAATGGTTTCCGGGGAGGTGCCCAGAATTCTAACGCCCGCGGCTTCGAGCTCAGAGGCGATATTGAGCGGGGTCTGGCCGCCGAACTGGACGATTACGCCCTCGGGCTGCTCTTTTTCATAGATGGAAAGCACGTCCTCCACTGTCAGGGGTTCGAAATACAGCTTTTCCGAGGTGTCATAGTCCGTGGACACGGTTTCGGGGTTGCAGTTGACCATGATGGACTCATAACCCGCCTCCCGGATGGCAAAGGCGGCATGCACGCAGCAGTAGTCAAATTCGATTCCCTGGCCGATGCGGTTCGGCCCGCCGCCGAGCACCATGATTTTTTTGCGGCTGCTGACGGATACTTTGTTTTCGGCGTTGTAGGTGGAATAATAATAGGCGGCATCCGCCACCCCGGATACGGGCACGGCATCCCAGGCCTCTTCAATGCCCAGGGTCTTTCGTTTATCCCGGATCGCAATTTCTTCAATGCCCAGAATCCGGGCCAGATACCGGTCGGCAAACCCGTCTTTTTTGGCGGCTATCAGCAGGTCGTCCGGAGGAACCTGGCCCGGGGCGGCCAGGATTTTTTCTTCAAGCTCCACCAGTTCCTTCATCTGCTGGATAAACCAGGGTTTGATCCGGGTCAGCTCATGGAGCTGATCCACGCCTGCGCCCTTGCGAAGGGCCTCGTACATGAGAAACTGGCGTTCGCTGGTGGGTGTGGCAATGTCGTCGAGCAGTTCTTTTAGGGGTTTTTCATTGAAATTTTTTGCAAATCCAAGCCCGTAACGGTTGATTTCCAAAGACCGGATGGCTTTTTGCAAAGCTTCCTTGTAGTTTTTGCCAATGCTCATGACTTCGCCCACAGCCCGCATCTGGGTGCCCAGCTTGTCGTCCACGCCGGGAAATTTTTCAAAGCCCCATCTGGCGAATTTCACCACCACGTAATCGCCCGAGGGTGTGTATTTCTCAAGGGTGCCGTCGCGCCAGTAGGGCATTTCCTCCAGGGTGATGCCGCCGGCCAGAAGCGCGGATATAAAGGCGATGGGAAAGCCGGTGGCCTTTGAGGCCAAGGCCGAGGAACGAGAGGTCCGGGGGTTGATCTCGATAACCACCACCCGGCCGGTTTCCCGGTTGTGGGCAAACTGAATATTGGTGCCGCCGATGACCTCGATGGCCTCAACAATGGCGTAGCTGTAGTCCTGGAGTTTCTGCTGCAGCTGCCGGGATATGGTGAGCATTGGCGCGGTGCAGAAGGAATCGCCCGTGTGCACGCCCATGGGATCCACGTTTTCAATAAAGCAGACCGTGACCAGGTTGTTGTTGGTATCCCGTACGACTTCCAGTTCCAGTTCCTCCCAGCCCAGGACCGATTCCTCCACCAGGATCTGGTTGATGTAGCTGGCGGCCAGCCCCCGGGCAGCAATGGTTTGCAATTCCTCCACATTGTAGACCATTCCGCCGCCGGTGCCGCCCATGGTGTAGGCCGGCCGGATCACAACGGGATAACCGAGTTCGGCGGCCACTGCCTCGGCGTCTTCCACACTGGTCACCGCCCGGCTTTCGGGCATTTCAATGCCGAGTTTGTCCATGGTTTCCTTAAAGGCCGTGCGGTCCTCGCCCCGCTGGATGGCCTCGATGTTGACCCCGATAACCTTGACGCCGAAGCGCTCAAGCACGCCCAGCTTGGCCAGCTCCGAGGAGAGGTTGAGCGCGGACTGGCCGCCCAGGTTGGGCAGAAGCGCATCCGGGCGCTCCTTGTCGATGATGCGTGTCAGGTTTTCGGGGTTTAACGGCTCGATGTAGGTAACATCTGCCATTTCCGGATCGGTCATAATAGTGGCCGGGTTGGAATTGACCAGCACGATTTCATATCCCAGCGACCGCAGGGCCTTGCACGCCTGGGTGCCGGAATAGTCAAACTCGCAGGCCTGACCGATGATAATGGGCCCGGAGCCGATAATCATAACCTTGTGGATGTCAGTGCGCTTGGGCATATTGTCTCCTTGGATGTTATTGAATCTGTCTGTAAAGCAAAATCCGTGTCGTCTTTGTCTTAATCATAGCTGCTGCCGTCCCAGCAATGGGTGCACAGTTTTTCCTTGGGCAGGCCGATGGCTGCGATCATGTCTTCAAGACGTTGGTATTTCAGGGTATTGAGTCCGAGTTTTTCCCGGATATGTTCTACCATGTCGGTGGTCTGCCGGGTATCCGGGTCCGCGTACCGCCGGATGGTATCCTCCTGCTCCTGTCCCTCCATGTCAAAGATGGCCTTGCGGCCGGCAAGATCCAGGGTGGAGCGCGATGTTGAAAAATTGAGAAACACGCACGGATAGACCAGGGTGGGGCAGGCAATGCGCATGTGCACTTCCCGGGCCCCGGCATCAAACAGGGTGCGGACATTGTCCTTGAGCTGTGTGCCCCGGACAATGGAGTCATCACAGAACAGCAGGCGTTGACCGGAAATCAGGGACGTGACCGGAATCAGCTTCATCCGGGCCACAAGGTCCCGGTCGTTCTGGTTTTGGGGCATAAAGCTGCGGGGCCAGGTAGGGGTGTACTTGACAAAGGGCCGGCCATAGGGCACCTGTTTTTCATTTGCATACCCGATGGCATGGCCGATGCCCGAATCCGGAATGCCCGAAACCAGGTCCACCTCCATGTCATCGGCCCGGGCCAGGGCCTTTCCGCAGCGGTAGCGCACCTGCTCCACGGAGATGTTTTCATAGCTGGATGCCGGATAACCGTAATAGACCCATAAAAAGGCGCAGACCTGCATGTCCGGGCCGGGCGGACGGACGGTTTCATAGCCCTCTGCGGTGATAAAAACGATTTCTCCGGGCCCCAGGTAATGGACAGCTTCGTATCCGAGGTTGAAAAACGCCGTGGTTTCAAATGAGACTGCGTGGGCGCCTTGCTTTTTACCGATCACCAGGGGGGTTCGGCCGAGCCGGTCCCTGGCGGCGTAGATGCCTTTTTCCGTGAGAAGCAGCAGGGTGCAGGATCCACGGATGGCGGCCTGGGCACTGACAATGCCGTTGACAAAATTGTTTTCCTGGTTGATGAGCATCCCGACGCATTCCGTGGGGTTGACTGCGCCTTCGCCCACTTCCGAGAAATGAATGCCCCGGCTGAAAGCCGAGCGGGCCAGTTCCGCCAGGTTATTGATGCGGCCCACCGTGGCAATGCCGAAATTGCCCAGGTGCGATCCAATGATCAATGGCTGGGAATCATGGTCGCTGATCACCCCGATTCCCTTCTTGCCATGAAGATTGGGAAGCTCGGATTCGAACTTGGTGCGAAAATAGCTGTTTTCAATGTTCTTGATGGCCTTGGCCATGCCCTGGCTGTTTTTGACGGCCAGACCGCCCCGCTTGGTGCCGAGATGGGAATGATAATCGGTTCCGTAAAACAGATCCATTGTGCAGTCGGTTTTCATTGTACATCCGAAAAGTCCGCCCATAAATGCGCTTTCCTTTGTTTGCAGTTTCAGGCCTTTTTATATTTTACTGCCGCATGCTTACCTGATTGAATCCATGGAGTAAAATGAAAAATTCAGGTTACCTGTTCTTATCGAAACAAGGCCGCCCATGGCAAGAGGTTATACAAAAAAATCCGATCTCTTCTTCTTGTTTGGATTTGAATCCCTGTTATCTCTGCATTATGGTAGAAAACAGAAAAGGCAGCCCCCGGACCGCAGTCAGCCAATGTGCCTGCCGGCGGGGGAACCCATGTTTAAAGGCACAGAAAGGAGGCGATGGATATGGCACTTTATCTGGTTCAGCATGGCCAACACCTTCCAAAGGAAATTGATGAAAAACAAGGACTTTCCGAACAAGGCATAGACGAGGTGGAAAGAATTGCCGATACAGCGGCTGTCTACGGGGTAAAAATAGACCGGATTCTGCACAGCGAAAAAAAACGTGCCCGGCAGACGGCTGATATTTTTGCCAAAAAGCTTAATGTCGCAGGTGTGGCTGAAACCGGGGGCTTAAAGGCCCTGGATGACCCCAAAGCCTTTGCCGGGCAGATCCGATCAGATGAAAATCTCATGCTTGTGGGCCATTTGCCTTTTATGGAGCGCATGGCATCTTATCTGACCACAGGGAAAACGGATTACACGGTTTTCAAGTTTCAGAACGGCGGCATTGTGTGTCTGGACAAATTGCCGGATTCGGACTTCCGGGCGATTGTCTGGGCGCTGATGCCCCATATCGGGTAGGCGGGTAAAAAAAATTGCTTTCGCAATTGAATTTTGGCATATTGATTATTTTAAAAAAATCACTCAGATTTGGAAAAAAATAATCCAACAATCCGCTGTCAGTCGATATCCGGGCCGGGCGGGTAAGTGCGGCCGTGTGCCGCTCACGCAGATGATTTAGATGACGGGAAAGGCCACGCGAGAATGGATCTGGAGGTGTTACGCAAGAAGCAGCCGGCCGGGGTTGAGCTGGATCAGGTATCGGAACTCATTGTCAGGACCCAGAAGTCAGATGGGGAGATCCCCTGGCATGACGGCGGCAAAACCGATCCCTGGGATCACGTGGAATCGGCCATGGGGCTGGCCATAGGCGGATATCCGGAGGGCGCAAAAAGGGCATATCAATGGCTGGCCGCCCGGCAGCTGGAAGACGGAAGCTGGTATGCGGCATACCAGGACGGCCGGCCCCTGGACCAGACCCGCGATACAAACGTCACCGCCTATATCGCAGTGGGGGTGTATCACTATTACCTGGTGACAGGCGATGAGGGGTTTCTTGCCGAAATGTGGGAACCGGTGCGCCGGGCAATGGATTTTGCCTTAAGCCTTCAGGCGCCCAGCGGCGAGATTTACTGGGCCATGAGCCCGGATCTGAAAGTCGATCCCATGGCGCTGCTCACTGGTTCGAGTTCCATTTATATGAGCTTGAAGTGCGCAATTGCCATGAGCCGGGTGCTGGGCATAAGATGCGACGGCTGGCTGGATGCGGCCGGCCGCCTGAAAAAGGCGGTACAAAACGGTTACCACCTGTTTAACATCGCCAAGTCCCATTATTCCATGGACTGGTTTTACCCGGTACTTTCCGGTGCGGTCACGGGCGGGGCGGCGCGCAAGCGCTTTGACCACTACTGGAAAAAATTCGTGGTGGAAGACATGGGCGTGCTCTGTGTTTCCAACCGTCCCTGGGTGACAGTGGCGGAAACCTGCGAGTGCGTGCTTGCCCTGGCGGCTTCCGGAAATGAGCGGATTGCCGGGATCATTTTCAACTGGATGCATGAGCGGCGGTTTGAAGACGGCTCCTACTGGTGTGGATTTACCTATCCCGACATGGTGATCTGGCCGGAGGAAAAAATCACCTGGACCAATGCTGTGGTGCTCATGGCCGCAGACGCCCTGTATCACCTGACCCCGGCCAGTCGTTTGTTTCATCACGGATTCTGGGAGGAATCCGGCCTTTTTGCCTAACCCTTTAAATCCTGCAGGTTTTTTTGCGAAAAGATCATCGACCTTATTTCCTCAAGCGCGCCTTTACCCGGTTTCAGGATGCCTATACCCGCCGTTTTATCCGGCCCCAGCTCGACGCCCTGGGCCCGGGGGCCATGTGCGTGCATCCCTGGAATATCAAGATTTTCGGCGCACCCATTACCATCGGGCAGCATGTTAACATTCTGACCACTTCAGACAAAAAGGTCCGCTTCACCGTATGGCCGGAAAAGCCGGGCATGGGAAAAATTGCCATTGGCGATTTTTGCCTGGTCTGCCCCGGGGTGCGCATCAGCTCAGCCCATGAAATCGTGATTGCCGATAATTGCATGATGGCGGGCAGCACCTTTATTACGGATGCGGACTGGCACGGCACCTATGACCGGCTGCACACCATCGGCGAGACCGCACCGGTTTATATCCGCGACAATGTGTGGCTCGGCGACCGCACAACCGTGTGCAAGGGCGTGACCATCGGGGAAAACAGTATTATCGGCGCAGGCTCGGTGGTGGTGCGCGATGTGCCGCCCAACGTGATTGCCGCGGGCAATCCGGCCCGGGTGGTGCGCGAACTGGATCCGGAGCGCCGGCTTGTCAAAAGGGCGGCCTGGTTTGCCGATATTGAACAGCTAAACCGGGATATCCATCAGCTCGACCATGAGAATTTGGCGGGCAACAGTTTGATTTATTGGCTGAAAACGGTTTTTGCCCCGGGTTCAAACGACTGAATTCCGGGTTATGGGAAAAACCGGTTGAACTGCCCTGCATCCGGTTGATACAATACCGGCCAAAAGATTTTCGGATGCAAAAAGAGGATATATGGCTGCAGAAAACGATATTGTGTTAATTTATCACGAAGACCAGCCTGTGGTCTTTGCCCGGGTGGAAGAGATCCGGCCGGATGTGAAAAAGGACTGGTTTCAGATCAAGCTTATGCTGCTGCAGGTGCCTGTGCAGACCGTGACCTGGATTCTGCGCGATACCTACATTAATGGGGGGGAATTTACAATGGGCGGCAATCGAATGCGCCTGGAAAAGATCGAGCCCCCGGAAGACCAGGAAGAGCCGGAGGAGCAGGTTTCGGAAAAACAAGAGGCGGCCAAAAAGCAGGAGTCCGGCACAAACGGCCAGGACAGCCCCGACGATTCCGGCGGCACGGTGATTTCCCTAAAGGACCGCAAGCCCAAATAATTTTGATGGCGCCGAAAAAAGTCCAATATCTGCGTTACGCGCAATTTCTCAGAATTTCACGTACGGATAAGTACGCTGCATTCTTCGAAATTGCGCAAGCCTTGATCTTGAACTTTTTACGGCGCCATCTGAAATCAGACTTCCAAGGAAGTCCAAGGGCGGGGTTTGCTTTTGAAGCGACATTGAGCGTTTTT
This sequence comes from Desulfosalsimonas propionicica, assembly GCF_013761005.1. NCBI lineage: Bacteria > Pseudomonadati > Thermodesulfobacteriota > Desulfobacteria > Desulfobacterales > Desulfosalsimonadaceae > Desulfosalsimonas > Desulfosalsimonas propionicica. Next base: position 93,957 of record NZ_JACDUS010000010.1, on the reverse strand, counting down.
GCGCAAAAATATCAAACTGTTTGAGGAAAGCAGGGCGGGTTTGTAAATTTTAAGCAAAGGCATTTGATGAATCCGCAAAAACGGTCAGGAGCGAAAAAACTGACCCCGGCCGCAGGGCTTTCTTCCTACAAAAACAGCGGATGCGGTAAAAAGCTTTTGGCCATGAAAAATCAGATTGTTGTCTCCGCTTCCCGGCGCACCGATATTCCCGCCTTTTACATGGACTGGTTCATGGAAGGCATCGCCCGGCAATCCTTTGCGGTGAAAAATCCCTATAACCAGGTCGTTTACCCGGTTTCTGCAGGCCCGGCAGACGTGCACACCATTGTGTTCTGGTCCAAGGATTTTTCCCGGTTTTTGGACAAGGGCTGCGGGCAGCGGCTGCAAAAATCCGGCTATCACCTGTTTTTCAACTTTACGCTGAATTCCAAATCCCCGCTGCTGGAACCGGGCATTGTCCCCGTGGCCGACCGGCTGGAACAGGCCGGTGAACTCTGCCGGCGGTTCGGGGCACAGACTGTGCAGTGGCGGTTTGATCCCGTATGTTTTTTCCGTACTGCGGCAAACGGGGCAGAGAGCAATCTTGATGATTTTGAAACAATCGCACGGGCCATGGCCGGATTCGGGGTGCGGCGGTGCGTGACCAGTTTCGTGGATCTGTATGCCAAGGTCAGGCGGCGCAAGGCCCCGGCAGAGGGTTTTGCCTGGATTGATCCGCCCCTTGAGAAAAAGGTCCGGGTGGTGGTGCGCATGCAGCGCCTGCTTGAAAGCCTGGGCATGTCGCTTTATCTTTGCTGTGAGAAGCAGGTACTGGAAGCTTTGCCTTCGGGCACCCGGGTTTTTCCCGGCGCCTGCATTGCCAATGCGTATCTGGTGGAATTGTTCGGCGGCCGGCTTTCATTTCAAAAGGATGCAGGCCAGCGCCGGGCCAGGGGCTGCGGATGCATGACTTCAAGAGACATCGGCGGTTATGCCGATCAGCCCTGTTTTCACAATTGTCTGTATTGCTATGCCAACCCGGGTACGGGAATATAAATGAACACTGAGAATCCTTTATTTGCCGTCGGTGATATTCCCATTTCGCCCCCTACAATCATGGCGCCCATGGCCGGTATCACGGATGCGCCTTTCCGGCGCATGATCAGGCAAAACGGGTGCGCATTGGTGTGCACCGAGATGCTAAGCGCAAACGCCCTGTACCAGAATTCCGGCAAAACCCTGAATATGATGAATCACGGACAAGCAGAAAAGCCCGTCAGCGTCCAGATTTTCGGGGCAAAGCCGCATATGATGGCAACGGCCGCGTCCATGGTGGAACAGGCCGGGGCCGATATTGTGGACATCAATTTCGGCTGTTCGGTGAAAAAGGTGATGAAAACCGGGGCCGGAGCGGCCCTGATGAAGGATCTTAATGCAGCCGGGGCCGTGATTGCAGCAGTGCGCCGGACTGTATCCGTTCCGGTGACCATCAAGATCCGGACCGGGTGGGATGATTCGGGCAAAGATGCCCTGGCACTTTCCCAAATGGCCCAGGATCTGGGCGTGGATGCGGTTTGCGTCCATCCCCGCACCGTACAGCAGCGGTTTTCCGGCATAGCCGATTGGTCCGTGATTGGCAGGGTCAAGGACCGGGTTTCCATTCCGGTGATCGGAAACGGCGATATTCGTCATGCCGTAGACGCCCTGGAGATGATGCGGCAGACCGGATGCGATGCTGTGATGGTCGGCCGGGCCGCCATGGGCAATCCGTGGATTTTCGCACAGATCCGCGCCCTTATCGAAGGCCGGCCGGCGCCTGAACCGGATCTGGAAATGCGGTTTTGCGCCATGAGAAATTACGCAAACCTGATGTGCAGTGTATACGGGGAGGTCCATGCCTGCCGGCTCATGCGAAGCCGCCTGGGATGGCTGCTAAAGGGTCTGCCCCAGGCCAGCGCGTTTCGGCAGGCCGTAACGCAGATTGCCGGCTTAGACGAGGTTTGTGCGCTTCTGGATGGGTATCAGCGGCTGCTTTCCGAAGATTTCCGCAGCACCAGGGCTTCCACGAATTCAATGATAAAATCCGCATAAGCCTGAACCGGGATTTTTCTTCCCGAATATTTCCACCGCTTCAGATACCAGTCCTGGAGCATGGCCTTTGTCACCGCGGCGGTCAGCATGGGGTGGTCAACTCTAAACTCGCCTTTTTCCACTCCCTTTTCCAGGATTTCCCGAATAATTTCCTCTGTAACCAGATCGCTTTCAATGGCTTTTTTGCGATGGGTTTTTTTGAGGTTCTTGGCCTCCATGTAGGAGAAATAAAACCATGGCTGCAGGACCTCGGTAAGGTATAAATGGGTGCGGATGGCTGTCTGGAGCTGAACAGAGGGTGCATCATCGGCCTTGATGCGCTGGGAAAGAATTTTTAAGGTAATGCGCCGGCCCTGGTTCTGGATCATTTCCAGCAGTTCGTCCTTGCTGGAAAAATAGGAATACAGCGCACCCATGGAAAGCCCTGAAACCCGGCTCAAATCCCGCAGGCTCATGGTCTGGAAACCCTTTTCATTGGATATTTGAAGGGTGGTATGGAAGATGTTGACCAGGTTGCGCACCGCAACAGCCTCTTTTTTGATTTTGATGCGGTGCTGGTTTTCCTTGAAAATGTCCCTGCAGATCTCCTCCATGGACAAGAGGGTCATTTTGCGGAAATCGTCGAAGTCTTCCGCTGGCACGGACGTGTTGGGCAGGTGCGGCATGGCTCGGGTGCGGGCCCTTTTGCTTGGGTTTTTGCGCTTTTTTACATCCGCGGGCCGGGCCTGTCAATAAAAAAGCGAGCGCTCGTTTTATTTTTCAACTAAAGGGCATGGCAAATCAGTCCGGGTGGCGGACCGTGACAGTGGTGGAAATCCCGCCCCGTGAGGTGAACTGCCCGGTTACGGTCATCTGCCTTGGGGCAAGCACGGCCGCCAGATCATCGAGAATCCGGTTGACCGCGTTTTCATAGAAGATGCCAACGCTTCTGTACTGGAGCAGGTAGTATTTCAAAGATTTGAGTTCAATGATATGGCCGGAGGGCACATAGGAGATGGTGATGCATCCGAAATCCGGCAGGCCGGTTCTGGGGCAGACCGCCGTGTACTCGGGCTGGTCAATGACGATTTCAATATCGCGTCGGCTGCCGTAGGCATATTCAATGGGTTCAAGCATCCCGGTTTCAATGGTATCCGGTGAAAGCGGCATGTTTTGGGGTTTTTTTTCTGTTTTGTCCATGAGGCGTCCGGTATTTTTTGAGGCTTCGGCAAAACCGCAGTTTTGCCGCTATGCTTAATGCATCGGCCCGGCCTTGTCAATTTCATTTTCTTTTGATTCCTGTTTCGCCTTCCAGGACAACCATTGATCAATTTCCTGCCGGTAGCCGAGAAGATCAATGTCTTTGCTGTAGCGCCGGCAGATGAGTTTGGCGGTTTCCAGGCCCAGGGGCAGCCTTTTCAGCCGGTTTCCGGCCCCTGTGTGCCGGTAGCTGCCGGGCGGTTTTTCAAGGCCGGTTTTTTCGGAAAGAATCTGCCAGTGCGCATCCATGTTTTCAAAATTGCCCACAAAATCCACCAGGCACCGGCCCTGGTGATAGATTTGAAAGTGCTGGCTTCGGAAATGCCGGTCGGAATCTTGATCCGGGATACGGGCAATGTGTCTGGCAAAATTTTCAAAATTCATGTCATGGCGTATGCCATAGCGCTGCATGGAATTTTGTTTTCCATGCCGGCCGGCGCGCACGACCTTGTCCAGATAACAGGAATAAAGCCGGGTCACGGGGTTTCGCACAAAGGCAAACAAAAAATAGCGCCGCCTGAGCCGGCGGGTTTGTCTGACACTCACCGACTTTCGTATGCCGTTTTCCACCTGCCGTTTTTCGTCCACAGACAGTTTCCGGCCGGCCCGGTTCGGCAGGATATGTTTTGCCTGGCGGCGGCAGAAAAGGTTGCGAAGAGAGGTGGAGGCCGCCTTGTAAATGGGAATGTAGCCCACCCTGAGATCCTCGATGATCAGGACCCGGCGGCGGTTGCGCAGGTTTTGCCACTGGTTTGCCTTTCGGCGGATGTATTTTGAAATCATTATGTTATACCTTTCCGGCGGATTGAAAAAGAGATTGAGGCTCTTTAACAGAAGTTGATTTGCATGTAAACCCGGCGGTTGCCTGCCATGGGCCCCGGTGCAATGAAAAAGGGTTGCATTTGATCCGCAGACTGGATAAAAGAACAGGCCAAAAGCCTTTATTTATCCTGATTTATAATTATATTATCATTTTTGCAGTGTGTGTGGAAAAAATATTTTCGGCTGCGGCCGTTGATTGAAAGTCTTTTAAAGGAGTTTTTGTTATGCACTATGAAGGCATGGTTATTCGTCCGCCAAGCGAGGCAGACAGCATTCTGCTGCAGGTCACCGTGGGCTGCTCGCACAACAAGTGCACCTTTTGCGGCACCTACAAGTCAGAGCGGTTTAAGATCAAGCCAGATGAAACCATCATGGCCGATATCGCCTATGCCGCCAAGCACTTCAAGCGGCAGGACCGGGTGTTTATCTGCGACGGGGATGCCTTAATCGTTCCCCAGAAGCGGCTGATCAAGTATTTCCGGGAAATTGAAAAGCAGTTGCCCTGGGTCAAACGGGTTGGCCTGTATGCAAACGCCAAGGGCATATCCATGAAAACCCCGGAGGAACTTCAAGAACTGCGGGACCATGGCCTGGGTATTGTCTACCTTGGGCTTGAAAGCGGCGATGACCAGACCCTGAAGGCCGTTAACAAGGGCGCCGGGTCAAAGAAGATGATTGAAATGGGACGCAAGATCAAGGATGCGGGCATCAAGCTGTCTGTGACCGTGTTGTTGGGTCTGGCCGGGCGGGAGCACTCCCGGGTGCATGCCGAGGAAACCGGCCGGGTGCTGTCTGCCATGGATCCGGATTATGTGGGCGCCCTTTCCCTGATGCTGATTCCGGGCACGCCCCTGCACCAGGATTATGAGGCCGGCCGTTTTGAGTTGCCCGGCTCTGCGGAAATGCTGGCGGAACTCCGGACCATGCTGGCTGCAACGGACCTGTCCGGCGGGCTTTTCCATGCCAACCACGCATCCAATTATCTGCCCATCCGGGCCAAATTGCCGGAGGAAAAGGACAAGACCCTGCGCATGATCGATGACGCCCTGGAGGGTAAAGTCGCCCTTCGTCCCGAGTTTTTAAGGGCCCTGTAAACAAAAGGGGCCACAGGCCGGCCCCGGCAAATATCGCTTAAACTGAAACGCTCAGTTTAGGTGGAACTGACAGCCAAAAGGAGTAGCTCATGAAAAAGCCAGATCCGGCCGGAAACCTTGAAGACACCGAGCTGGCAAGCATCAACACCATCCGGGCCCTGTCCATGGATGCCATTGAAAATGCCGCATCCGGACATCCCGGCGCGCCTTTGGGCATGGCCCCGGCCGCTTACGTGCTGTGGCGGCATTTCATGGCACACAATCCGAAAAATTCCGCCTGGCCGGACCGCGACAGGTTTGTCCTGTCTGCGGGCCACGCTTCCATGATGCTTTATGCCGTCTTGCATTTGTGCGGCTATGATGTGAGCATAGACGATTTAAAGAAGTTCCGTCAGTACGGCAGCCGGACCCCGGGCCACCCGGAAGCCGGTCATACCCCGGGCGTGGAGATTACCACCGGTCCCCTGGGCCAGGGCATTGCCAGCGCAGTGGGCTTTGCCATGGCCGAAAGCCATATGGCCGCAGTGTTTAACCGGCCGGGCCACGAGGTCGTGGATCATTACACCTATGTCATGTGCGGAGACGGCGATCTCATGGAAGGCATTTCCCAGGAAGCCGCATCCCTTGCGGGCCATCTGGGGCTTTCAAAACTGATCTGCATCTATGATGACAATCAGATCTCCATTGAGGGCAGCACGGATATTACCTTTACCGAGGATGTGAGCCGGCGCTTTTCCGCCTGCGGATGGCAGGTGCTGGAAGTGGCCGACGGAAATGACACAGAAGATATCCGCCGGGCCGTGCAAGAAGCCCGGGCAGATAACAACCGGCCCTCCATGGTGGTCATGCGCACCCATATCGCATACGGCAGTCCCAATAAGCAGGGCTCTGCAGACGCCCACGGCGCGCCCCTGGGTGAAGAGGAAGTGCGGCTGACCAAGCAGTTTTTAGGATGTCCGGCGGACAGCCTGTTCTGCGTGCCGGATTCGGCAATTGCCCATATGCGCCAGTGCATTGAAAACGGGCAGGAGGCCGAATCCGACTGGAACCAGCGGTTTGCCGATTACCAGAAAGCGTTTCCGGAACTGGCAGCGGAATTTCAGCGCCGCATGGCCCATGAGCCCGCACAGGGCTGGGATGCCGATATTCCGGTATTTGCCCCGGAAGATGGACCCATGGCAACGCGCAAGGCCTCGGGTGCGGTGCTAAACGCCATTGCCGGAAAGATGCCTGAGCTGCTGGGGGGATCCGCGGATCTGGCCCCTTCCAACAAGACCCTGATCAACGGTGAGCGCGATTTCGGCAAGCAGTCATATGACGGCCGCAACATCCGTTTTGGCGTGCGCGAGCATGCCATGGGCGCCATTGTCAACGGGATGTGGCTCCACGGCGGTGTGCGGCCCTTTGGCGGCACTTTTCTGGTGTTTTCCGACTATATGCGGCCGGCCGTTCGCCTGGCCGCCCTTATGAACGTGCCGGCCGTCTACGTGTTTACCCACGACAGCCTGGCCGTGGGCGAAGACGGCCCCACCCACCAGCCCGTGGAGCACCTGGCGGCCCTGCGGGCCATCCCGCGGCTTTTCGTGGTCCGCCCGGCTGACGCCAATGAAACCGCTGAAGCCTGGAAAATGGCCATTTCCGCCGCCGATCACCCTACGGCCCTGATTTTGAGTCGTCAGGGCCTGCCAGTGTTTGACAGAAACAGGCTTGCCCCGGCCGAAGGCCTGCAAAACGGGGCCTACGTGATTTCCGATGCCCAGGGCAGTCCGGATATACTGATTCTGGCCAGCGGGTCGGAAGTGGCCCTGGCAGTGGAGGCCCAGCAGATCCTGACGGAAAAGGGCAAGCAGGCCCGGGTGGTAAGCATGCCCTGTATGGAGCGTTTTGAGCAGATGCCCGCAGATTACAAAAATCAGATCCTGCCCCCGGATGTGCCGGTGCGCCTGGCAGTGGAGGCCGGTATCAGCCAGGGTTGGCACAAATATACAGGCACCCGCGGGGCGGTGATCAGCGTGGATGATTTCGGCGCCTCTGGCAAGGGCGGCCGGGTCATGGCCGAGTACGGCTTTACCGCAGGCAACGTGGTGGAAAAAGCACTGGAACTGCTGGATTGATTGAATTTCTTATCATTTTTGGATACGGTCCTTGAACCGCGCGGCCAGCTCCCATGAAAAGGCCGGCAAACAGGGCATGACCGCATTGTTGGTCAGCAGCGGATCTGCAGCCAGATCATAACGGGATGCGGCGCAAGCCGCATCCCACATTTTTGTGCCCAAAATGGGGGAATACCAGGCAATGACCGGGGTGATGCCCGCGGCCTTGACCCCGTCAATGGAGGCTTCCACCTCTGTGGGATTCTGGTTCGGCAGGCCGGCCAGCAGGTAGGCGCCCATGTGTTTCCTCGAAAACCCCGCCTCCCTGAGATATGCCGCAGCCCGGAAAAATTCTTCCGCCCCCACCTTGTGGTCCATTCCCCTTTTTTCAAAATCGGTTGTCTCCACGCCCAGGCGCAACGTTTGCATGCCTGCGGCATGCATGCGCTTTGCGGTTTTTGCCGTGATGTTTCGCACATGCAGGGCATTGGGCGTATGCAGGCGCAGGTCCATGCCCGAGCCTGCAAGCATGTCAAAAATGATGTCCGCATGTTTTTCCGCATTGACCAGCAGGGCGTCATCATAGAACACTACGTCCCTGACCCCGCACCACTTGTGCCATGACCGGATTTCAGCAACCACCTCTTCGGGATTGCGCTTTTCAAGGCGCGGCTCAATCAGGCTGCTTGCGCAGTAATCACATGAAAACGGACATCCCCGGGATGTGCGCACCGGCACAAACGGCAGGCCGCGCTGCAGGTCCAGGGCGGGCCGGGGCAGGGCATTGATGTCTCCAAGATCCGTCTTTGGCCGGATGCACCAGCCGGTGTAAGCTTCCAGCGCGTCAAAAACCGCCTGTTCCCCGTGGCCGCAGATGACCCTGTCCGCCCCTGTGGCCCGGGCTGCATGCGCCGGATACAGGGTCGCATACACCCCGCCGAGCACAACAGGCACTTTCGGATAAACCGATCTGACCGCGGCAATGGTTTCAGCCACCCCCGGGTACCAGTAGGCCATCAGGGAGGTGACCAGAACCATGTCCGGCTGCCCCGCGGCCCGGAGATCCGCGGTAATCCATTCGGGATCAGCCCCGTAGCGGCAATAACGCCTGGGCACGTCCATCAGGCGTTCGGGTTTGGCAATGGGGGTTTTGCGGTAAGGACCCCGGCCGCATCTGGCTGCCGGGTCAGTTTGGGGGTGCCGGGGATGGAACCGGTCCAGACAGTCGATGAACGTGACCCGGCATCCGTGATCCCGCAGCAGACCGGCCAGGTAAAGAAGGCCCAGGGGCCGGGCCCAGAAATCATAGGCCGCAAAATCATGAATCCAGGGATTGATGCAAAGGATGTGGGCAGCAGCGGTCATGGAAGCAAGGGAGGTTGGGGCAAATTATTCTTCCGTATCAAGCTCATCTTCAAAATAAACCATGGAGGTTTTTTTTAGTTCACGGTTGGAAAACAAAAGGGTGTAGTCGGTGACCCCGGTCTGCCCGGAAAGCTGGCGGGCCAAATCATGGCAGGTTTTGCGGTCATTGGCATGGATCATGGTATAGAGGTTATATGGCCATTTTTCATGGGCATTGCGCCGGTAGCAGTGGGACACGGCCGGGTTCTGGGCCATTTTCTCGCCCACCGCATCCACCCGGCTTTCCGCCACCTGCCAGGCCACCATGGCATTGGCTGTAAAACCGGATTTCTGGTGGCGCAGGGTGGCCCCGAACCGCCGGATCAGCCCCCTCTGGTGCAGATTGTCCAAAACGGAAAGAACGGTTTCTTCGTCTGAACCAATGCGTTCGGCAATATCCCGGTACGGCCGGGCCGATACCGGGATATCTCCCTGGATGGCGGCCACTACTTTTTTTTCCAGATCGTTTAGCATGGACTTTTACCTAACCGGCTGCAGCCTGGCAAGTCAAGGGTTTTATGATTTTTGGGCTATCGGCTGTGTTTTTGAAAAAGGGTCTTGATGGCAGTTTCTTCGGCCGGGCACACTCCCTTTTCGGTGATAAAGCCCGTGACCAGGCGTGCCGGGGTGACGTCAAAAGCATAATTGGCCGCCTGGCTGTCTTCGGGCAGCAGCAGATGCGTTTTGTTTTTTTCCACCCCGGGCATGTAGCGCACTTCGTCGGAGTCGCGTGTCTCTATGGGGATTTGGCCCACACCGTCGCGGATCTGCCAGTCAAATGTGGACGAGGGAAGGGCCACATAAAAGGCAATACCGTTGTCCCGGGCGGCCAGGGCCTTTAAATAGGTGCCGATCTTGTTGGCCACATCACCGGTGTATGTTGTGCGGTCGGTGCCCACGATCACCAGGTCAACAAGACCCTTTTGCATCAGGTGTCCCCCGGCATTGTCGGTGATCACCGTGTGGGCCACACCCGCGGCACCCAGTTCCCATGCCGTGAGCCGTGCCCCCTGGTTTAAGGGCCGGGTTTCATCCACCCAAACGTGCACGTTGATGCCCTGCCTATGGGCTTGGTATATCGGGGCTGTTGCCGTGCCGTGGGCAATGCAGGCCAGCCAGCCGGCATTGCAGTGGGTCAGGATATTGACCGGCTGCCCGGGCTTTTTTTCCGCGATTTCGGCAATCAGCGGCAGGCCGTGTTCGCCGATTAACCTGGAGTTTTCCGCCTCCAGCCCGGCAATGGCGGCAGCATGCTGCCGGGCGGCTTTTGCACGGTCCTGCTTGTCTGCGGCCAGGGCTTTTTCAAGGGTCTGATCCACGGCCCAGGCCAGGTTGACAGCTGTGGGCCGGGCCCGTCGAATGCGCCGGGCCTGTTGTGCGGCTTCATCCGGGTCTGAAGTATTGGCGGCAAAGGCCAGGTAAACCCCGTAGGCCCCGGTGACCCCGATTAAAGGCGCACCCCTGACCATCATTTCGCAGATGGCAAAAATGACGTCATCCACGTCTGCCAGTTCGGATACAACCATCTGATGCGGCAGTTGTCTCTGGTCAATGATGTAAATTTTTCCGGTATCCGGATCCTCCCAGATGGGACGGGCCGGGTTTTTTTGCAAATGGTTCATGGAGTTGGATTTCTGTTTTTTTTAAATGTGATGGTACCGTAAAAAGCTTTTTACCGCGTCCGCTGTTGTTGCAGGAAGGAAGCCCTGCGGCCGGGGTCAGTTTTTTCGCTCCTGACCGTTTACGGATTCAGCCAATGCCTTCGCTTAAAATTTCAAAAACTCGGCCTGTTGGCCTCAAACAGTTTGAAATTTTTTAGCTCCGGCATTTGCTGAATTTTTCCGTAAACACTCAATGTCGCTTACAAACCGACCCCGCCCTTGGACTTCCTTGGAAGTCTGATTTCAGATGGCGCCGTAAACAGTTCAAGATCAAGGCTTGCGCAATTTCGAAGAATGCAGCGTACTTAGCCGTACGTGAAATTCTGAGAAATTGCGCGTAACGCAGATATTGGACTTTTTACGGCGTCATCAAATGTTATGTCCGGTCTTTGGCGCCAGGCCTGCGGGCAAAGCGGCTGTCCTGGATTTTTTCTTCCACAAAGTCGCTTCTGGCCTCTCCGTCCAAAGGGCGGTTATTGGATTTGCACCACTGGAGAAGCTCGGTGACATCAATGTCCACGATTTCAACCGCATAGCCGGACTGGCGCAGCATTCTGGCCGCGTTTTCCGCATTGGTCTCCCACCGGGCAAACGTCGGTGCCAGGCTTTCGGCATCATCGGCCACCTGCTTGAGGATCTCCCATTGCTGCCGGGAATACCAGGCCAGGCCAATGGCGTTTTCCTTTTTGTGCTTGGGTTTTTTTTTTGATTTTTTCATGGCCCCAAGCATAAAACACCCGGGCAGGGTTTGCAAGCCCTGTTGCCCGGGTGTTTTTTTCACCAAAGAAATTTTACTGCACGATCCTGATATTGTGCCGGCTCCGGCGGAACTGATCCAGATGATGAATCTGGTTTCTCAGGTCCGTGCACATCATTTTGAAATAACGGACATCGCCTTTGCGTTCCGGGGCAATGTTTTCATGGTAATAGGCAAACAACGACCCTGGAGACGATGCATTTAACTGCTCCAACAACCGGCTCAGATCCCTGGCAATCCGGTAGTATTCGGATATTTCCACCGGCCGGGCCAGGACATCCTCGACCAGGCGCTTGATTTGCCGGTACTGCTCGGGGCGGGCGGATACGGCTTTCTCTGTTTTTTCCAGCGCCTGCTTCCGCCGCCGCCGCAGTTCCTCTATGCCGGGCAGTGTTTTGTCGTTCATTTCATCGCCCCTTTTTGTTCAATGCGTGGGCCCCTACATCATGGCTGTCTCCGGGTGAAACACGTTGACCTCTTTTAAATCATCGTTAAGATAGGTTCTTTCATTGGGTCCGAGAATCCCCAGCGACAGGCAGATAATGGTCCAGAGATGGACCACGCCGTAATGGCCGCCGTAATGTTCGCTCAGTTCATGGATCTGGGCATGGCAGTTATGGCAGCCGGCAATGCAGTAGCCCGCCTTGGTGGCCTGGATTTGGTCGTCCTTGATTTTGCCGAATTCCAGGCGTTCATCCTTGTATCCCGACTGGAGAAAGCCGCCGCCGCCCCCGCAGCAGAAGTTGTTGGAGTGGTTGGGGGTCATGTCAATGACGTTTTCCTCTCCAACACAGGATTTGACAACATAGCGCAGATCATCGGCAATGGCATCACCGTAGCTTTTGCGAACGATCTGGCAGGGATCCTGTATGGTGAATTTGACCTTCAGGTCCTTGTTCCAGTCGGAATTGACCTTGAGCTTGCCCTCGCGAATCCATTTGGCATAGTATTCGTAGATGTTTTTGACTTCAAACTGGTGCTCGATGTTGAACTTTTGCAGTCCGGCCCGGACTGCGAATGTGACGTGGCCTCATTCGGTATTGAGAAACGTTTTGCACCCCAGTTCATGGGCCTTGTCCGTGGAGGTCTGGATGATGTGCTTCCATGCGTCATCATCGGCCAGAAACATGCAGTAGTTTTCCCCGCCCCAGCCCTTTGAGCCGTATGTCCAGTTGGCACCCACAAGGTGGAGGATCTTCCAGAGGGGGACCATCTCGTCGGGTTCGGTGACCGGTTCCCGGGAGTTCTGGTTTAAGAAGAATTCCGCGCCCTGCTTGTCAATAGGCGCCTCCATGTCGGCAAATTCCGGCTGGGCTTCCTTGTACTCTTCCAGGACGTCCTCGACCACAAATTCAAAATCCTCTCCTGATGCGCCCATGGCACTGCAGGTATCCACCTTCAGGGCGAGGTCGCAGGAGCCCAGGATTCCTTTGGGCCGCTGATCCCTTGGCCAGCTTGCCCGTGCATAAAAAACAAGCTGGGGGATGTTGATTTTCATGGGGCATACGTAGATACACCGCTGGCACATGGTGCACATCCATACCCACGGCGTGCTTTTGATCTCCTCGTCCATGCCCAGTGCCGCCATGCGGAGAAACTTTCTGGGATCAAGTCCTTCCAGGCCGGTGGCCGGGCATCCTGAAGCGCATGCACCGCAGGTCAGGCACAGATCCAGGTTGCCCTCCTCGGGCAGGATCTGCTTGACCTTGTCCATGAAGATGCTTTTCTTGGCGCCGCCAAGTTTGATGGGTTCGTCTGCCATATCCGCAAAGCCTCCTTTTTGGTCCTTTTTGCCAGGGCCTCATAAAAATGGTTGCTGAAAAAGTTTTTCTTGTAACTGGGACTATGCTCAAAATAGGGGACCCTGCTTTCGGATGTCAAGTATTTTTAGCAAAAGCCAATAATTTTGCCGGGGTAATCAACAACCGGTTGATTTTTTGGGCGGAAAAAGGTATGCAGGAAACTTGAAACAAACCGCAGCCGAAAGTGTTTGACCATGAGTTACCAACCCGCAGATGCGTCTGTCTTGATGGCAGAGTTGCATGCCCTTGCAGACCCGGAAGCCGCTGCAGGGCTTCAGCGGTTTTTCAAGACCGCAAGGGGACAATACGGTGAGCAGGACCGGTTTCTGGGAATCCGGGTGCCTGAATTGCGTAAAATTGCTGGAAAACACCGCGCCCTTCATATCCACGATGCGGGCCGTCTGCTGCGCACTCCGTATCATGAAGCCCGGATGCTGGCGCTGTTGATTTTGATCCGGCAGTTTGCCAAGGGTTCCCTTGAGGACCGTACTGCCATTTACAATCTTTACATGGCCCACACGGAACACATCAACAGCTGGGATCTGGTGGATGCTTCGGCCGGACAGATACCCGGGGCATACCTGCGGGAGCGCAGCCGCTGGCCCCTTTATGAACTGGCGGCCTCGGATCTGCTGTGGGAACGGCGCATATCCATGATTGCCACCTGGCCCTATATCCGGGAAAATGATTTCACCGATGCCCTGGCAATAGCCGAAATCCTTGTCAGCGACAATGAGGATCTGATTCAAAAGGCTGTGGGCTGGATGCTCCGGGAAATCGGCAAACGGGACATGGCCGTGGAAGAGACGTTTTTAAAATCCCATTGTCGAGAAATGCCCCGTACCATGCTGCGGTATGCCATTGAAAAATTTCCGGAGGAAAAGCGGCAAAACTATCTCAAAGGCCTTGTCTGAAGCCGGATGCGATAACGGGTGGATACTACGCGGGATTGTTTACATGAAATACAACGGAGCAGGAATTGCCGCATTTAAGCATTAAAACCAGACTCAACAGTTTCCTCGGCCTGATTCTTTTGGCCGGGTTTTTATCGGTTTGCCTGTCTGGTTATTATACCAGCAAGGCCTGCCTGGAAAACAGTGCGGCGCGTGGCTCTTCGGCCCGGATCAGCCTTGACAGCCGCCAGGAAGCGCCTGCGGGACAAAACACGGACACGACAGTACGGACGCTGAGATACCGTCTTTACCGGAACCTGTTGATCAGCCTGATGGTTACGGCTCTGGTGCTCGTGATCAATGCCCTGGTGATCAATCGTTTTCAGGGGCAGCTCGATAAACTGGCAACCGCGGATGACTTGACCGGCATCTCCAACCGCCGGGCCTTTCTCCGCCAGGCCCACCGTGATGTGGCACAGGCCGGGCGCTATGGCACGCCGGTTTCGCTTTTGATTATTGATGTGGACCATTTCAAGAATGTAAATGATGCACTGGGACACGAAACCGGGGATCTGGTGTTAAAGGCAGTGGCCGATCAGATTCGCAACACCATCCGGGAAAATGATCTCGCCGGTCGCATGGGCGGCGAGGAGTTTGCGGTTATTCTTCCCCGCACGGACCTGGAAGCGGCCTGTGCTGCGGCCGAGCGATTACGCCGGGCCGTGGCCGATATCCGGATGCAGAACTTTGGCATGAAGCCGGATTTGACGGTCAGCATCGGGGTTGCGGCCAGACAGGATGCTTACACGGATTTAAACGAGCTGATGCGCATGGGGGATCTGGCCCTGGATGAAGCCAAAAAGCGCGGTAAGAACCGGGTTTGCACCATGTATGACCGAACTGAAAGCAAATAAAATGACAAAACAGCCCCTGACTTTCTGGGCAGGGAAAAAAGCATATGAGAAGATTCGGCGCCTGGGCCTGTCTGCCGGAGATGTGCAGGTCATGGCCGGCGCTGCGGGCGGACCCAAGTGGTTGGTATTAAACCGGCTGGACCGGGCCATATTCGGCAACTGGCTGGCTGCCCGCAAAGCTCCGCTTTTTCTTGTGGGCGCCTCCATCGGGGCCTGGCGCTTTGCCGCCGCCTGTCAGAAAGACCCCGTGGCGGCCATAGCACGGTTTGAAAAAGCCTACATGCAGCAGGCTTATCCGGACAACCCCCCGCCGGAAATCATTGATGCGGAACTCGAACGCATCCTGGACGAATTGCTGGGCGGCGACGGCCCGGAGCAGATTCTGTCCAATCCCGCATTCCGGCTCAGTATCCTGGCGGTGCGGTGCCGGAAGATGACCGGCACGGACCGCAAATCCCGCCTGATACCGGGACTGGGGCTTGCAGCGGCGGCCAATGCCGTATCCCGCAGGGGGCTGGGATTGTTTTTCGAGCGGACCCTGTTTTATGATTCCCGTCAGCGCCCGCCTTTTTTCAGGATGAACGGATTTCCCATACGCCGGGTGGTCCTGGACAAAAGCAATCTCAAAGCGGCCCTGATGGCCTCCGGCTCGATTCCCATGCTCATGTCGGGCATAAAAAACATTCCCGGCGCTCCGGCCGGCATGTACCGTGACGGCGGGATTCTGGACTATCATCTCAATATTGATCTTCAGCCGGGGGGCGAAGGAATCGTTTTGTTTCCCCATTATGCCGAAAAACTTGTGCCCGGGTGGCTCGACAAGCAGGTGTTCTGGCGCAGGCCTGATTTTTCCCTCATGGACAATGTCCTGATGATCACCCCGTCTGCGGATTTTGTCACCCGGTTGCCCATGGGCAAGATTGCCGACAGAAACGATTTCTACACTTTTGCCAGACAGGATGACAAGCGAATGGACTGCTGGCGCCAGGTCGTTGACCAGGGCCGTCACCTGGCCGAGGATTTCATGGAAGCCGTTGAAACCGGAAATATTCGGAATCGTCTGCGTCCCATTTCAGATTTGTCCCGGCGTTAAATTTGATGAGCCTGTAAAAAGTCTTTTTTACAGGCAGTGTTAAGTTTTAAGTGATTAAGTGTTGATGCCTTCGTAAAAAGTCTGATTTCAGATGGTGCCATAAAAAGTTCAAGATCAAGGCTTGCGCAATTTCGAAGAATGCAGCGTACTTAGCCGTACGTGAAATTCTGAGAAATTGCGCGTAACGCAGATATTGGACTTTTTACGGCGCCATCAAGTTTCATCAATTCAGAATCGCTACAGTCAATAAGGAAGCAAAAATGAAAAATCTGTTTATATATTTTACCGCAGGCTGTATCGGGGCTGTGGCAAACAGCCTGGTGGTGTGGTTTTTCGGGGATATCGGTATCACAAAAGCCGCCGGGGTGGCCATTGCCCCGGCACTAAGCGCCCAGTGGCTTTACGCCCGCATTGTCTGGGGCGGGATCTGGGGCTTGGTGTTTGTTCTTCCCCTGTTTCGGTCTAACCTGGTGTTAAAGGGCAGCCTGCTGAGCCTGCTGCCCACCATTGTTCAGCTGCTGGTGATTTTTCCGGATGCGGGAAAGGGCATGGGGGGCATGGCGCTGGGCACGCTGACGCCGGTATTTGTGCTGTTTTTCAACTGGATCTGGGGGGTTGTTGCGGCCGCAGCCATCAAAATCGCCCGGTGAATGGATTGATCACAGGTCTGCGGCGCCCAGATAGGCCTGCACCACATCGGGATTTTCCAGCAGGGCTGCGGCGGAATCGGCCATGACAATATGGCCCACTTCCATGACATAGCCCCGGGTGGCCAGTTTCAGAGCGACCCGGGCGTTTTGCTCCACCAGCACCACTGTGACCCCGGCCTCGTTGATCTGGCGGATGGTTTGAAAAATCTGGCGAACCAGAACCGGGGCCAGTCCAAGGCTGGGTTCGTCAAGCAAAAGCAGCCTTGGATTCGACATCAAAGCCCGGCCAATGGCCAGCATCTGCTGCTCCCCGCCTGAAAGGGTGCCGGCCAGCTGGTCCCGGCGTTCGGCCAGCCGCGGAAACAGTTCCAGTATCCAGTCCAGGCTTTTTTTGATCCGCTGCTGGTTTTTGGAGGTAAATGCCCCGAGATCCAGGTTTTCCTGAACCGTGAGTGTGCCGAATATCCGGCGGCCCTCCGGGGCCTGGGTGATTTTTCTGGTCACGATTTTAAATGCGGGCAGTTTGTGGATGGGTTCACCGTCAAAATGGATTTCTCCTGCGGTGGGACGCACCAGCCCGCAGATGGTATTTAAAGTGGTGGATTTGCCTGCCCCGTTGGCTCCCAGCAGCGTGACGATTTCCCCCTGGTTCACGGAAAGCTCAATGCCGTGGAGGACTTGTACGTTACCGTAGGAGACATGCAGGTTTTTGACTTCCAGCATAAGGTCCCTTGCCGATTGGTTTAAAAGTCTTCATCATCGCTGCCCAGGTAAGCCTCGATCACCAGGGGGTTTTTCTTGATTTCCGCGGGCGGGCCCTCGGCGATTTTTTTGCCGTATTCCAGCACCACCAGGTGTTCGCATGCCTTCATGACCAAGCTCATGTCGTGTTCGATTAAAAGCACGGTGATGCCCCGGGCCTGGATCCTGGCAATCAGGGAAACCAAAGCGGCGGTTTCCAGCTCGTTCATGCCGCCGGCCGGTTCATCCAAAATGATCAGTTGCGGATCCGAGGCAAGTGCCCGGCCGATTTCCAGAAGCCGCTGATTGCCGTAGGAAAGATTGCGCGCCAGATTTTCGGCCTGGTCAAAAAGCCCAACGAACTCCAGTTCTGCCATGGACTTGGCCAGGGCCTGGCGTTCTTCCTTGTGCTGGCGCGGCAGCCGAAGCATGGAAGCCACCGGCCCGGAGCGCATCCGGCAGTGGCATCCGGCCAGCACGTTTTCAACCACTGACATGTTGGCAAACAGCCGGATGGTTTGAAAGGTCCGGGCAATGCCCGCTGCCACGATCCAGTGAGTGGGCCGGCCCGTAATATCCCGGCTGTCAAAGGAAACCGAGCCGCTGTTGGACTCATAGTTGCCGGTAATCAGGTTAAACACCGTGGTCTTGCCGGCCCCGTTGGGTCCGATCAGACCGAACACCGCTCCCCGGGGAACTGCGAAGCTGACACTGTCAACCGCCAGCAGCCCGCCGAATCGCTTGGTGAGATTGTCCACCTGAAGCAGGCTCACAAAGACACCTCATTTTTTTCCAGCTTGTCAATGGGATAGCTTCGGGGTTTGGGCGGGAGAATGCCCTGGGGCCGGAAAATCATCATGATCATCAACGCCAGGCCGAAAATCAGCAGGCGGTATTGCTGAAGCCCCTGGAAAATTTCCGGCAATCCGATGATCAGTGCCGCGCCCAGCAGTACGCCGGCAATATTGCCGGACCCGCCAAGGATCACGATCATAAACATCACCACTGATTCCCAGAAGGAAAAGGACTCCGGAGAGATAAATCCCATCTTGGAGGCATACAGGGTGCCGGTCATGCCGGCCCAGACCGCGCCGATGACAAAAGCGGCCAGTTTGTACCCGGCGGTGTTGATGCCCGAGCCTTCGGCGGCCACTTCATCAGAGCACAAAAATTTCAGCGCCCGGCCGAAGCGTGAATTTTCCAGCAGATAGAACAACACGATGGTAATGGCCAGAAAAGCGGTGACCAGGTAAAAATAATGGGCCGGAGCCACAATCCCGTTGATTCGGAATCCGAAAACGGTGGGACTGGAGATCCCGAAAATCCCGTTGGCCCCGCCGGTGATGTCAAATACGTTGTTGATCAGGGCAATGCGCACGATTTCCACCATGCCGATGGTGACAATCAGCAGATAATCGCCCCGCAGGTGAATAATGGGACGGGCCACCACCAGGGCGAAAAGCCCTGCAGCCAGCCCGGCAAGGGGCATGAGCCACAAAACCGGCACCCCCCATGCGGTGTTGATAATGGCGGTCGTGTATGCGCCAATGGCGTAAAAGGCGGCATGCCCCATGTGAAACATGCCCCCGTAGCCCAGGATAATGTTTAACGACAGGCCCAGCAGGGCATAGATGGCCACGTTGTTTAACACGTCGGTCCAGTATTTGCCGATAAACAGCGGCGCGATTAGCCACAGCAGAATGATGGCCCCATATGCGGGTTTTTTGATTCGTCCGGCCGCAGGTTTCATATTTTTTCCGCCACCCGTTCACCCAGCAGGCCCGTGGGCCGGACGATTAAAATCAGTATCAGTACGAAAAAGGCAATGGCGTCCTTCCATGCCATGGAGATATAGGTGGCCCCAAGTGCCTCGATCACACCCAGCAGCAGGCCGCCCACCATGGCGCCGGGAATGTTTCCGATGCCGCCGAGGATGGCTGCGGTAAAGGCTTTTAAGCCGTAGACCCAGCCCATGGTAAATGTGATCTGGCCGTAGTAAAGCCCCACCATTACGCCGGCGGCCCCGCCCAGGGCCGGGCCGATGAAAAACACCAGCATGATCACCCGGTCCACGTTAATGCCCATGAGCCGGGCCGCATCCTGGTCAATGGCTGCAGCCCGTATGGCTGTGCCGATTTTGGTGCGCTGGATAAACACGTAAAGCCCGATCATCAGGGCAATGGATGCGCCCAGAATCACAAAGCGCATCACCGGTATGGGCAGGCCGAAGATGTAAAAAACCTGGCTGGGCAGCAGTCCCTGGGGATAAACCCGGGTAGACGGTCCGTAGACCAGCATCACCGTGTTGGAAAGCACAATGGAGGCGCCCAGGGCTGACACCACCGCCGAGAGCCGCGGGGATGTGCGAAGGGGCTTGTATGCGGCCCGGTCCAGCAGAATGCCGATGATGCCCACAAGCCCCATGGCCATTACTGCCAGCAAAATAACCCCGGCGGCACCGCCAATGTGGTCGGTCAGTGACAGGGATGTGAGCAGGGTCAGGCCAAGATAGGCGCCGATGGTAAACAGGTCGCCGTGGGCGAAATTAATGAGCTTTAACACCCCGTAGACCATGGTGTAGCCCAGGGCAATCAGGGCGTAGATTCCGCCCACGGCCAACCCGTTTGTCAGCTGTGTGAAAAATTGCTCCAATTCCGGGTTACTCCATGAGCACGAAGTTGCCGTCCGCATCCACCCGGTAAACCCGGTAGACATCGCCGATGCGGTCGCCTTTTTCGTTAAAGGCGATATCGCCGGTCAGTCCGGGAAAGCCTTCCATTTCATCGTGCAGGTAATCAGCCATTTTTTGGGTGTCAGTGCTTTCAGTTTGCCTGATGGCCTCAACGATTACCCGGAATCCGTCGCCGGCCAGCACCGCCCAGATGGAACCCGGTGTGCTTTGGTACCTGGCTTCATAGGCATCCAGAAATTCCCGGGCCTCCTTGGTGGGCAGATCGCCGGGCACGGGCGGGGACAGAAAACGGAAGCCCTCTGCCGCTTTATTGCCGGCAATTTTGACAAGATCCGGGTTGTTGGTGGCATCGCCGCCGATAAAGGGCACATCCCAGCCTTTTTCCATTTTCTGGCGAAGCATGAGCCCGGCTTCCGGGTAATAACCGGTAAAAAAGACCACGTCCGGATCCTTGGTTTTCATTTTGCTCAAAATGGTACCGTAATCCTGTTCGCCCGGTGTCAGGGCGTCAAAGAATACGATGTTGACATCTTCTTCTTTATCCAGCAGTTTTTTGGCTTCGTCTGCCAGGCCCTTGGCGTATGTGGTGTTGTCGTGGAGAATCGCGATGTTTTCATAACCCGAATCCAGAAGGGTTTTGACCGCCACCCGTCCCTGTTCGTCATCGCGCGGGCAGGTGCGGAAAAAATAGGGCAGGCCCTTTTCCGTCAGGCGTACGGCAGTGGATCCGTTTGCCACCTGGATGATGTTGGCCGAGGCGTAAATGTTCTGGGAAGCTTCGGTAATCGATGATCCATAGGTGCCGACCACAGCGGCCACATCCCGGGTGGCCATGCGCTGGGCGGCCAGGGCGGCAGTGCGCGGATCGCCGCCGTCATCACCAATGACCACCTTTACCTGTTTTCCCAGCAGGCCGCCTTCGTTATTGACCTGGTCGGCCAGCAGTTCCACGATTTGCTTCATGTCCTTGCCCTCTGCGGCCCAGGACCCGGTCAGGGGGCACATGAGTCCGATTTTGATGGTGTCCTGGGCAAGCGCCGGGGCGGTGGTTGCGGCCACAATACCGGCCAGCACCAAAAACAGCAATTTTTTCATATCCCCTCTCCTTTCTTGAATTGGTCTTGTTTTTATAAGTCGGGTTCATAAACTGCAATAGCTGTTCTTAGCGAACCCGGGCCCGGGAGTCAATATCAATGAGCGCTTTTCGGCGCAGATGTCCGCTGCAGCAGGCTGCCGGCCACAATCAGCACCAATCCGGCAATCGTGGATATCCGGATCATTTCACCCACCAGCAGGTGGATAAAGACCAGGGAAAGAAACGGCGAAAAAAAGATCAGGGTGCTGATCCGGGAGGTGCTTTGGGTTAATTTCAAAGCGTTTAACCACAGCACAAAGGTAATGCCCATCTCAAATACGCCCACATATGCCGCCCCGATCAGTCCGGGAACCGAAGCCGGCCGGGGATCGGAAAAAAGGGTGCAGGTCACCAGGATAAGGGGCAGGGCAAAAACGAAATTCAAAAACAGCCCGGCCACCGGATCATGGTGGTCCCGGGTGCTGTAAATCCAGTACAGGGCCCAGACCACGGTGCTGCCCAGGGCCAGGGCCACGCCCGGACCACTTGAAAACTGCATTGCCAGGGGGTCGCCCCGGGTGGAGATGATAATTACGCCCAGGTAGCTGATGAAAATGGCCGCCAGTTCCCGGACGCCGACGGGTTGTTTGAGCAGGGGGATGGCCAGAAGCGAAAGGGTAATGGCCCATGTGTAGTTTAAGGGCTGGGCCTCCTGGGCCGGCAGCAGGTCATAGGCGGCAAACAGGATCACGTAGTACAAAAACGGGTTTAACGCCCCGAGGCCGGCGGCCCGCCAAAGGTCTTTTTTTGAGTAGGCCGCCAGCAGTCGGAATCTGCCGGAAACCCCCAGCACGGCCCCCAAACATAAAATGGAGAACACATCGGCCCACAACAGCAGCTGCAGGGGATGGAAATGGCCCAAAGACAGCTTGAACGCAGAGGCCACCGTGGACCACAGCAAAACCGTGGCCCCGGCATAGACATAAGCTTTTTGCTGGCGGGTGAGAGGCAATTTTTTTCCTTCAGCAAAGAAGCAAAATTGATGGCACCGTAAAAGTTCAATATCGGCGTTACGCATGATTTTTCAGAATTTCACGTACAGCTAAGTGCACTGCATTCTTCAAAATTGCGCAAGCCTTGGTCTTGAACTTTTACGGCGCCATCTCAAAATTGACTTTTTACGGGCACGTCAAATTTTATTACCATAAAATGCGGAAATCTTTTTTCTACAGAAAACAAAAACCGGAAACAAGCATTTTCTAAATGCCTGTTTCCGGCAGAAGTTTAAACCCTGAGCCCGTGATTCCTGAACTTTGAACCTTGAACTTTGAACACCTGACCCGGGATTTAGGCCATATAGTTGCCCACTTCCTCCCAGACTTCGCGCACGGCCTGGCAGGCCGGGGCTTTGTCATCATATTCAAACAGGGTCCGGGCCTGGACCATGGATTTGGTCATGGCCGGATCAAAGGGAATCTGGCCCACGCAGGGCACTTGATTGTCTTTGGCGTACTGCCGGATTTCCCGGGAAATGGACTCATTTAAATCATACTTGTTGATACAAAGCATTGCCGGCACGGAAAAGTGGCGGGCCAGTTCCACCACCCGCTGCATGTCATGGCGGCCCGACAGGCTGGGTTCGGTGACAATCAATACCCCGGCTGCCCCGCCGATGGCGGCAATTACCGGACAGCCCATTCCGGGCGGACCATCTGTGAGCACCAGGTCACGGCCTTCTGTTTCGGCAATCTGGGCTGCCTTCTTGCGCACCAGGCTGACCAGCTTGCCGGAATTTTCCTCGGCAATGCCCAGGCGCGCATGGACCATGGTGCCGTAGCGGGTGTCGGATATGTACCAGTTGCCGGAATGGTTTTCCGGAAAATCAATGGCCTTGTCGTCGCAGAAATAATAGCAGACCCCGCAGCCCTCGCAGGATACGGGATCCACCACAAAATCCGCGTTTATGGCATTAAACCGGCACAATTCCAGGCATTTGCCGCATTCGGTACACCGTTCTTTGACGATGGATGCCGTGTGCCCGGCCATAAATTCCTGGCTTTCCCTGATCTTCGGTGACAGGATCAGGTGCAGGTCGGCTGCATCCACGTCTGCATCGCAGAGCACGGGCTTTTGGGCCAGCTGGGACAAAGCCGCTGTGATGCTGGTCTTTCCGCTGCCGCCTTTTCCGCTGATGACCACCAGTTCCTTCATTGTTCCCTCCCGGTCGCAAGTTGGCAAATCTTTTCATAGAGCGTGGCAAACCGTTGCCGCCATTGCGGAAAACTTTCCACCAGGGGTTCGCCCCGGGAATAGGCCTCTGCAATGCCCCGTTCATAAGGGATCTCCATTAAAACCGGGAGGTTTTCGGCGGCTGCGTAATCTGCCACCCGGTCGTCTCCGATATCCGAGCGGTTGATGATCACGCCGCAGGGAATTTCAAGAATTTTCATGGTTTCCACGGCCAGCTGCAGGTCGTTTAACCCAAAGGGTGTGGGCTCGGTGACCAGGACAACAAAATCCGTGTTCTGGACAGCAGCGATGACCGGGCAGGAAGTGCCCGGCGGGGCGTCGATGACGGCTGTTTTCTCCGGTTTGATGCGGGAACGGATCTGCCGGATTAAGGGAGGTGCCATGGCTTCGCCGATGCGGAGGCGTCCGTGGACAAACTCCAGGTCATTGCAACGGCCATGCTCGATAATGCCAATGGTTCTTTTGCCTTCCCCGATCGCCCCTGCCGGGCACACTGCCTGACATCCCCCGCATCCGTGGCAGAGTTCGGGAAATGTCATTACGGTATCGGCAATGGTGATAATGGCGTTGAACTGGCAGATTTCCGCACACAGCCCGCACATGGTACACTTGTCCTCATCCACCACGGGCACCGGCATAAATACACTTTCTTCCGGTTCCAGTACGGGTTTGAGAAACAGGTGTGCATTGGGCGCTTCCACGTCACAGTCCATTAATTGTGCTGAATTGCCGATGGCCAGGGCGAGGCTGGTTGCCACGGTTGTCTTGCCGGTTCCGCCCTTGCCGCTTGCCACGCTGATAATCATGGGTAAATCCTTTATTTTCAATGCCGGCACTGGTGGCCTTCTTTATCGCCGCCACCGCCGGAACATGCATTGTCTCCTGTTTCCAGGCAACTGTTGAGATATTGGGCCACCAAGAGCTCGGGTTCATCCACCGGGGCACCGGTAACCACACGGATTCCGGCCCGGGAAAACAGATCAATGGCCTTGCCGCCCATGCCCCCGGCAAGCACCACATCCACCTGCTGGTCGGCCAGCCATTTGGGCAGCACACCCGGTTCATGCGGGGGCGGTACCAGGAACTGCTTGTCCTGCACCTGATTGTTTTCCGTTGAAATGAGTGCAAATTCCTGAGCATGGCCGAAGTGCGCCGTCAGTTTGCCGTTTGCCAGAGGAATGGCAAATTTCATATACATTCTCCTTGCTTGTTGTGTTGGTTACATCCAGTGGCCGTTTACATTGGGCCCGGCTGCAGCGGCAAGTCCGCCTTTTTTGTATTGTTCCACCGCTTCCTTGACACTGCCTGAAAGGCCCGTGATAACCGGGATTTTGGCCTGTTCCAGAACGGCATACGCCTTTGGTCCGCAATTGCCCGTCAGCACCGCGTTGACCCCCTGGTCGGCAACGGTTTTGGCTGCCTGAATGCCGGCGCCCTGGGCGGCGTTGAGATTCTGGGTGTTTTCGACCACCTCGAAAGTAAGGTCTTCCGGGTTCACGACAATAAAGCAGGCCGCGCGGCCAAATCGTGCGTCCAGATCTGAGTCCAGTGTGTTGCCTGTTGCAGAAACCGCGATTTTCATTTTTGTCTCTTTCCTTTTCGGTTTTTGGCGCGTCTCCGGTTGCGCCTGGAAAAGCAACCCGGCATGCTCATCTCGGCACTGGGAAGGGCGCCCCGGATATAGGCATCAACGACTTCCCGAATATCGCCGGCAATGAAATCATGCCGCCGGATTCCATAAGAATCCAGGACGGCGGCCATTTGACGGGAAACCGCCCCGCAGAGCAGAATGTCAACTTCCATGTCAAGCAGCCGCTGCACCTTGTGCACGGGGTGATCGTTTGCAAAATGCACGGTAACGCGATTGACCACCCGGCCGTCTTGCACATCCATAATCTGCAGTTGCCGGGATACATCAAATACCGGGGATATTCTGCCGTTCCATACTGCCAGGGCAACCTTCATTGCCGTTTCACCTCCAGTCTTTTGAGACTGAAGCATAATGCATGCCATTTGCGCCGGTTGATAAAATATTATCGTTATTACAGATTGTTATCCAATGATGCAGATACTTTCGGATTTCTTTTGGGCTGCAGTCGTGCATTTGTATTCAATTACGGTGTTGCAGTTTTGCAATTTATTCCGCCATTCGATTGCGCCCGTCGTATTCGGGGAATGCAATACCCAGGGATTTCATTTTCCGAAACAGGGTTGTTTTGTGAATGCCCAAATTGCGGGCTGTTTTCAGCCTGTTGTACCCGTTTTCCCGCATGGCTTCCCGAATCAGCTGGGCCTCGAAGGCATTGACCGCATCCTGGAAGTTGGCTGCCGTGCTGCCCGAGGATTTGATCCCGCCGCAACCCTCCGGCAGGTGCCGGGGTTCGATCCATCCATTTTCGCATAGCACGAATGCATGCTCGATACGGTTTTCCAGTTCCCGGACGTTTCCCGGGTAATCATGGGTCATGAGCAGGCCCATGGCTTCGCCGGTCACGCCTTTGACGGCCTTGGCCTGAATGTGGTTGAACCGCCCGATAAAGTGATCCACCAGCAGCGGGATGTCTTCCTTGCGCTTTCGCAGCGGCGGAATGTCGATTTTGATCACGTTGATCCGGTAAAAAAGGTCCTGCCGGAACTCTCCGGCTTCAACCATTTTTTCCAGATCCCGGTGGGTGGCGGCAATCACCCTCACATCCACGTCTATGGGCGCGGTTCCCCCCAGGGGCTCCACCTGTTTTTCCTGCAGCACCCGCAGCAGGCGCACCTGTAAAGCCGGGCTGATATCGCCGATTTCATCAAGAAAAAGAGTGCCCCCCTGGGCCCGGGCAAACCGGCCGGGCTTGTCCTGGTTGGCGCCCGTAAACGCACCAGCCTTGTAGCCGAACAATTCCGATTCCAGCAGCGTATCCGGCAGAGCCCCGCAGTTAACCGCCATAAATGGCCCCTTGTTTCTCGGGCTCAGTCCGTGGACGGCACGGGCCAGCAACTCCTTGCCGGTCCCGGTCTCTCCCCGGAGCAAAACCGTGCTCGTGGACGCCGCTACCTGGGCTGCCAGTTCAAATATCTGCTGCATGTCCGGGCTCCGGCTCACCATGTCACCGAGCTGGTATCTGCCGGAAAGTTCCTTGCGCAGCGCTTCGACGAGGCTTAGATCCCGGAAGGTCTCCGCACCTCCGATGATTTTGCCAGCGCTGTCCCTTAGCAATGCCGTGGAAACACTGACAGGAATGCGGGTACCCTCTGCATCCACGATGAATCCGGAACGGTTGATTTCAGGTTCTCCGGTTTTCAGGGTGCGCTTCATGGCGCAGTCCACCTCGCACATGCTGGCGCGAAACACCTCGTAGCAGGGTTTCCCAATGGCCTCCTGTCGGGAAATCCCGGTGATTTCCTCTGCGGCCCGGTTAAATTCCGAGATCCGCCAGCTTTCATCAATGGTAAACACCCCGTCAGAAATGCTGTCGAGTATGGCTGCCGCGGATTCCGGGGAAATCTGCCGTGTTGTTTCCGTATCCATATTTTTTGTATGAATCTGAGGATAAAGTGTTCTGGCTACAGTCATCATCGGATACCAGCGCCTTGGGTCGATTTGAAAAATCTATATCAAATGAGCATAGTCTCATTTTGTATGTGAGAATATGCTCATAATTTTCAAAAATGCAACCCTTAATTTTCAAAAAAACGCAAGTGATCGTCAGAAAGTCATCGGCAGGAAAAAAACAGCCGGGGACGCAGTTGTGTTCTGCGCCCCGGCATGGGGCCTGGGACAGAATGGGGATAAGATTTTATTTTAGGCCGGTTCTTTGGCAAATGTGACCAAAACGTCGCCGGATTCCACGGTCTGCTGTTTTTTTACCCGGACCTCGTCGACAATGCCGTCTCTGGGAGAGGCCACGCCGCTTTCCATTTTCATGGATTCCAGGATGGCCACCTCCTGGCCCTTGTAGACCCGCTCTCCGGGCTTGATCCGGACTTCGACCACCTGGCCAGGCATGGGGCAGCGGATGACATTTTCGGAAACCTGCTTGATCGGGCTGGGCATGTGTGTGGCCAGTTCCCATTCCCGGGGCGTGTAGATTTCGAAAATCCGGTTCACCCCGCAGTAGGACCCGGCGATGAAGTTTCCGGCAAAACGGATGATAAACCGGTGAACCAGGCCGTTTATGGTCAGCTTCAGGCGGCGGCGGTAAAACTCCAGGGGCGGGTGGGTCACATCGTAGTCCCGGCTGTTTATGGAAAAAGTCCAGTTGTTTTCCGCGGAATTGAGGCGCAATTTCACCTCAAAGGCGTCATCGCCGCACTTGACACGGTATTCGTGCTGCTCCCGGGGCGGGATGCGGGTGCCGATGGGCGAGACCATGGGCTTTAAGGATTCACGCATCAACGTATTTCTGCAGTGAAAGATCAGGGTCACGGCCATGGCCAGACGCCGGAGGTGCTCTTGGGGCGGCGGATCCTTTGCTTCGGCGCCGTCGAAGTTCTCGGGGATGAAGTCAGTGGTGAGCTTTCCGTCCGAAAAGGCCTTGAGATTGAGAATCCGGTTGACAAAATCCACGTTTGTTGTCACGCCTTCGATATGATAGCCGTTTAATGCTCCGATCAGGCGCGTTCTGGCCTGCTCCCGGGTCTTGCCCCAGCAGATGATCTTGGCCAGCAGTGAGTCGTAGAACACGCTGATCAGGCTTCCGGCATGAATACCGCTGTCCACGCGCACGTGCCGGCCCCGGGGCTCGGCATAACGGGTCACCAGGCCTGTGGCCGGGAAAAAGGCTTTGTCCGGGTCCTCGGCGCAAATTCGGGCCTCAATGGCCCATCCCTTGATCTGCAGGTCCTTCTGGGCCAACTTCAGGGGCTTTCCGGCAGCAATTTCGAGCTGCATTTCCACGAGATCCAGGCCGGTGACCATTTCCGTGACCGGGTGCTCCACCTGCAGGCGGGTGTTCATCTCCAGAAAGAAAAATTCGCCCTGGGCATCCATGACAAATTCCACGGTGCCCGCATTGGTGTAGCCGGCCTGGTGGACCAGGCTGCAGGCCACCGCCCCCATTTTTTCCCGCAGAGCCGCGTCCACACCCGGGGCCGGGGCCTCCTCGATGACCTTTTGGTAGCGGCGCTGAATGGAGCACTCCCGCTCTCCCAGGTACAGGGCGTTTCCAAATCCGTCGGCAATGACCTGGATTTCGATGTGACGG
Organism: Desulfosalsimonas propionicica; assembly: GCF_013761005.1. Classification (NCBI taxonomy): domain Bacteria; kingdom Pseudomonadati; phylum Thermodesulfobacteriota; class Desulfobacteria; order Desulfobacterales; family Desulfosalsimonadaceae; genus Desulfosalsimonas; species Desulfosalsimonas propionicica. Next base: position 65,515 of record NZ_JACDUS010000010.1, on the reverse strand, counting down.
GGCCGGGAAATGTATCGCTCAATGAAAATCCGGTCATCGCCAAAGGCTTTTTGGGCCTCTGCCCGGCTGGCATTCCAGGCCGGTTCCAGGGCCTCTTTTTGTTCCACAATGCGCATGCCCTTGCCGCCCCCGCCGCCTGCGGGCTTGAGGATCAGGGGGTAGCCGGTTTCTTGGGCGGCCCGGCCGGCCGCGGCAAAGTCGGCCAGGGGTTCGGTGCCGCCGGGAATAACCGGGACCCCGGCCTTTTCGGCAATATGCCGGGATGACACCTTGTCACCCATCTTCTCGATGGCGGCCGCTGAAGGGCCCACAAAGGTGATTCCGGCTTCTTCGGCCATCCGGGCAAACTTTGGATTTTCAGACAGAAACCCGTAACCGGGATGGATGGCATCACATTGTTTCTTTTGTGCAACGCCCAGGATCTTTTCCATGTCCAGATAGGATTCCGCAGCCGTGCTGCCGCCGAGAAAAACGGCCTCATCGGCTTCCAGCGCATGCTGGCTGCGCATGTCAGGCTCCGAGTAAACCGCTACCGTGGCAATGCCGAGTTTCTTGCAGGTTCTTAAAATGCGCACTGCGATTTCGCCGCGGTTGGCAATCAGGATTTTTTTCAACATTTGCGGCCTCACAAGGGGATATTTCCATGTTTTCGGTCAGGTTTTTCCACTGTTTTGCCTTCCAGAAACTGCAGGGTACGGATCAGCTGATGGCGGGTGTCCCGGGGAAAAATCACATCGTCAATATATCCGCGCCGGGCCGCCAGAAAGGGATTGGCAAACCGTCTGCGGTAATCGGCCATTTTTTCGCTCAGTACGGCCCCGGGATCATCTGCTGCCTGGATTTCTCTGCGGTAGATGACCTCTGAGGCGCCCTTGGGGCCCATGACCGCGATTTCCGCCGATGGCCAGGCGTAATTGACATCGCAGTGGATGTGCTTGGAGTTCATCACCAGGTAGGCACCGCCGTAAGACTTGCGAACGATCACGGAAATTCTGGGCACAGTGGCCTCGATAAAGGCATAAAGCAGCTTGGCCCCGTGCCGGATAATGCCGCCGTGCTCCTGTTCCGGGCCGGGCATGAACCCGGGCACGTCCACCAGGCTGATTAAGGGGATGTTAAAGGCATCGCAGAAACGCACAAAACGAGCCGCCTTGGTGGAGGCGTCACTGTCGAGCACACCGGCCAGCACTGCGGGCTGGTTGGCCACCAAGCCCACCACCTGGCCGCCCAGACGGCCGAATCCGCAGATGATGTTTTTGGCAAAATCCGGGTGGACCTCCATGAACTCGGCCCCGTCCAGGATGCTGTAGATCAGGACATTCATGTCATAGGTCTGCCCGGGATTGGGCGGCACCAGATAATCCAGTGCCGGGTCCGTGCGCTCGGGCGGATCGCTGAAATCCACCAGGGGGGCTTTCTGCTTGTTGTTTGACGGCAGGTAATTCATCAGGCGCCGGACTTCGCGAAGGCAGAGAATGTCATTGGGCTGGGTGAAATGGGCGACCCCGGATTTGGCGCCGTGGACCCCGGCCCCGCCCAGGTCCTCGGAGGTGATGTCCTGGTGGATGACGGTTTTGACCACGTTGGGGCCGGTGACAAACATGTAGGAGGAATTCTGGACCATGAACACGAAATCGGTCATGGAGGGGCTGTAGACCGCGCCCCCGGCGCAGGGGCCCATGATGCAGGAAATCTGCGGGACCACACCGCTGGCCTTGACGTTTCGGTAAAAAATTTCGCCGTATGCGGCCAGCGCATCCACGCCTTCCTGAATCCGGGCTCCGCCCGAGTCGTTTAGACCCACAATGGGGCATCCCACGCGCACGGCAAGATCCATGACCTTGCAGATTTTCTGGGAGTGGGCTTCACCCAGGGAGCCGCCGATGACGGTGAAGTCCTGGCTGAACACGCACACTTCCCGGCCCTCCACTGTTCCGTGGCCGGCCACCACTCCGTCGCCCGGATAGGTGCGTTCATCGCCGATGGCGCTTCCCCGTCCGGTTTTAAGCATGTCAAATTCTTCAAAGGAGCCTTCGTCAAGCAGCAGCTCAAGGCGCTCCCGGGCGGTGAGCTTGCCCTTGAGATGCTGAACCTCGATGCGCTTTTCACCCCCGCACTGCAGGGCCTCCTTGCGCAAGGTTTCCAGAGTGGCAATGTTTTCCTGTAGAGCAATATCCATGGTGTTTCCCCCGCAAAAATCCGGTAAAAAGGATAACTGGCTTGTTTTTATAACGATTTATCAGATATCCATATATAATATCAAAAAATATCGTTCAAGACCATTAATAATGCAAGCAACATTGCAGGCAAAAGCAACCGGCTTGATTTTGGCGCACAAGTCGGGTAACCTGAAGCCCGTCAGGATTGAATCTCAGGGGTAACCGGAATCAGGGATGAAAAAGGGATAAAATGATAACACTGCTTGATTATGGCGCCGGAAATGTCCGCAGCGTGGTCAATGCCATTGAAAAATCCGGCCACACCGTGCACATGGCCGCATCCGGTGATGATATCGCCCGGGCGGAAAAACTGGTTTTTCCCGGGGTGGGCAATTTTGGCAAAATGATGCAGGTGCTGGGTGACAAAGGGTTTGTGGAGCCCCTGCTGACCTTTTTGCGCGCGGACAAGCCCTTTTTGGGCATCTGCCTGGGGCTGCACGCCCTTTTTGAAAAAAGCCATGAAGCCCCCGGAATTGCGGGGCTCGGATTTTTCACGGGCGAGGTCCGGCGGTTTGAAACCGAGTTGTCCGTGCCCCACATCGGCTGGAACGGCATTTGCGTGAAAAAGCCGACCCCCCTCTTTGCCGGCCTGGGCGAGGACGAGAAATTCTATTTTGTTCATTCCTATCACGTGGTGCCGCAGAACCCGGATGTTGTGCTGACCCGGACAGATTACGGCCAGTCGTTTGTCAGCAGCGTGGCTGCGGGCAACATCGCCGCCACCCAGTTTCACCCGGAAAAAAGCGGGGCAGCCGGGCTTGCAGTGCTGCGCAATTTTCTTGAACCCGGTCCGGAAGCCGCAATAGATCTCCGGGACCCGGTTCGGACGCATCTGGCCAAAAGGATCGTGGCCTGCCTGGATGTGCGCGCAGATGACGCCGGGCAGCTGGTGGTCACCAAGGGGGATCATTATGATGTGCGCGAAAACGGGCAGGTCCGGGATCTTGGCGGTCCGGTGGACCTGGCCCGGGATTATTATGCCCAGGGGGCAGATGAAATCACGTTTTTAAACATCACGGGATTCCGGGATTTTCCCATGCAGGACATGCCCATGCTCGATGTTTTGCGCCGCACATCTGAGCACGTTTTTGTGCCCCTGACCATTGGCGGCGGGATCCGAAGCTATACGGATGCAGACGGCCGCAACTGGTCTTCTCTGGAGGTGGCTGCGCAATATTTCAGATCCGGCGCGGACAAGATCTCCATTGGAAGCGATGCGGTTTATATCGCGGAAAATTATCTCAAAACCGGAAAAAAGACCGGAGAAAGCGCCATCGAACAGATTTCCGAGGTCTACGGCAGCCAGGCCGTGGTGATCTCGGTGGATCCCAGGCGGGTCTATGTCCATGACCCGGCAGACGCCCCGGACCAGGTAGTCATTGAAACCGCTGAGCCCGACCCGGAAGGCCGGTGTTTTTGCTGGTTTCAGTGCACGGTGAGCGGGGGGCGTGAGGGCCGGCCCGTGGATGCGGTCACCCTGGCCCGGGTCTGCCAGGAGCTGGGCGCCGGGGAGGTTCTGCTCAATTCCATAGACCGGGACGGCACGGGTGCGGGCTTTGACCTGGAACTGATCAGCGCGGTCTGCGATGCGGTCTCCATACCCGTGATCGCCTCATCCGGTGCGGGCAGCGCCGAACATTTCCTTGAGGTCTTTACGCGCACAAGCGTGGAAGCCGCCCTTGCAGCCGGCATTTTCCACCGCAAACAGTTGCCTTTGGGACAGGTGAAACAATATTTGCAAAACAAGGTTGAAATCCGACGGGAGGGAATATGAAAACAATCCGGGCGGCCGTGATGATCACCGGTTTCGTGCTCATTGCCGGTGTTGCGTTTGGCGCACAGCAGACGGTTTCCACCAAAATCACCAGCACCACGGTTTATTTTGACCAGGCCCGGGTCACCCGCCAGGGGCAAACCGCTGTGGATGCCGGCACCCATCGTTTGCTGGTGGGCGTGGATGCCTTTTCCATGGATCCGGATTCTGTGACCGCAGAAGTCCGGGGAGAAGGGCAGATTCTGGGCGTTGGGGTGGCCAGTATGCCGGTTGCCGATTCGCCCAGGAAAAAGATCCGGGAACTCGAAGCCCGGCGTGATGAGCTCAAAGCAGAGCAGCAGGAAATCACGGATGAAAAAACCGCACTCCAGCGCCAGGAGGCGTTTCTGGATTCAGTGGCGGAGTTTTCCGCAACCCAGGTGCCCCGGGAAATTCAGACGCAGATGCCCTCCCTGGAAGATCTGGCTGCTACCCGGGATTTTCTGGGAAATCAGTACACCAATGTTTTGGCCGGGCAGCGAAAGGCGCAGGACAGCCTGGACAAGCTTGAAAAACAGATCCGGCAGGTGAACCGGGAGCTGGATATGCTCCGGGACCGGACCGACAAAACCGCCTCGGCCATTGAAATCCTGTTTGATTCAAAAATCGCTCAAACTGTTGACATTGCCGCCAGGTACGTGGTGAAAAATGCCGGCTGGTCGCCTGTTTACCGGGCCATGGCCGCGGATGCAGACCAGGGTCTGGATCTTTCCATGATGGCTCAGGTCAGCCAGAAAACAGGCGAGGACTGGGAGGATGTTGATCTTTCGGTCTCCACTGCCGAGCCGGTCCAGGGCGGGCGGCTGCCCGAACTTTCGCCCTGGTTTCTCGATGTTCCCGGCCCGGTTGCGCGCAAAGCCGACCGGGACGCAGGCGCCCGCATGCAAGAGATGGCCATGGGCGCGCATGCCAAAGCACCCGCACCCATGGCTGAGGCGCAAAAGCATGAAACCGCCCTGTCCTTTGAATATGATCTGCCCGTGCCGGTTTCCGTGGCCTCCGGGGAGGATGAAAGCCTGCTGCCCCTTTTTACCCGCACTCTTGAAAGCCGGTTTTATCACCTCGCCGTTCCCCGCCGGGTGCCAGAGGCCTTTCTTGTATGCCGGGCAGAGGCGGATCGTGAACTGCTGGCCGGACCGGTGCAGGTGTTTTTCGAGGGCCGGTATGCCGGCCGCATGTTTCTGGAACAGCAGCCCGCAGGCCGTCCCTTTGTGCTGGGCATGGGAGCGGACCGATCAGTGGCGGTCCGGCGGGAAAAGCTTCGGGATCATCGCAAGGAGACCCGGTTTTTCGGCAAAATCGAGCGTGACACGGTGGTGCGGGAACTGGAATACCGGATTGTTGCGGAAAACCGAAAGCAAAGACCGGTTACAATCCATGTGCGGGACAGCGTACCGGTTTCCAAAACCGACAGAATAGAGGTAAAAGACGTTTCCTTTTCACCGCAGCCCGACCAAAAGGATTTTGCCGATAAGTCAGGGGTCATGCAGTGGGAAATGGAGCTGGAACCCGGCCGGAGCCGGGAGATTTCCATTTCCTTTACCGTGAACTATCCAAACGACATGCCGCAGCCGGTGTTTTAATGATGATGCAGAACCGACTCACAACCATGGGGCCGCATCAGCGAAGGGGCAGGGCGGAAGGCATCTACTCGGTGTGCTCGTCTCACCCGCGGGTTCTTTTGGCCGCGTTTGCCCGGGCTGCGGCAGACACCAGCGATCTGCTCATCGAGGCCACCTGCAACCAGGTCAACCAGTTTGGCGGCTATGCCGGCATGACACCGGCGGATTTTACCCGATACATCAGCGCCATGGCAGACCAAATGGGTTTTGACAAAGGGCGGCTGATTATCGGCGGCGATCATTTGGGCCCGCATGTGTGGAAAAACGAGACTGCCGACAGCGCCATGGACAAGGCCGAAACCCTGGTGGCCCATTGCGTGTCCGCGGGTTATGCCAAGATTCACCTGGATGCCAGCATGGCCCTGGGCGATGATCCGGACGGCCCCCTGGCTCCGGAAGTTTCCGCAGAGCGGGCTGCGCGTCTGTGCCGGGCAGCCGAAGCCGCGGCAAAAAAGCTGCCGGCCGGGGCCTCCTGGCCGGTCTACGTGGTCGGTGCGGAAGTGCCCACCCCGGGCGGTTCCATGGCGGAACCCGGGGATGTGCCGGTGACAGATCCCGGTGAACTGGCCGGGTACCTGGACTGCTGTCAAAAGGAGTTTGAACGCCTGGGACTTGAGGATGCCTGGCTGCGGGTCATTGCCGTGGTGGTCCAGCCGGGTGTGGACTTCGGCGGTCTCTGGGTGGCGCCGTACCAGCGGCTGCCGGCCGCGGCCCTGTCCGCCTTCCATGACCGGCTGCCCAATGCCATGACCTATGAAATCCATGCCACGGATTTTCAGCATCCGGATGCGCTTGCGCAGATGGTGCGCGATCATTTCTGTCTGCTCAAGGTGGGGCCGGCTTTGACCTTTGCCCTGCGCGAGGTTTTGTTTGCCCTGGCCTGCATTGAACAGGAGTGGCTCGGCAGCCGCAAAGATGTTGTCCTGTCCGGTCTCCGGGAGGTGCTCTGCGAGGAGATGGCGCAGTTTCCCGGGCACTGGTCCGGTCACCATCCCGATTCAGGACCGGTGCCGGACTGGCGGGTGCTTTTCAGTTACCTGGACCGGGTGCGCTATTACTGGGGCCGAGACCGGCTGCAGGCGGCGGTGCAGCAGCTGGAAAACAACCTGGGCACGACCATTCCCGAGCCGCTGATTCGGCAGTACATGCCCGATTTGTCCCCTTCCGTGGCGGATAAAGCCGTGGCCCCGGCGTCGCGGGATCTTGCGGATTGGAAGATTCGCAATGCACTCAACCCCTATGCAGCAGCCTGCCGCATGGATCAGAACCCGAAGTAGACCCCAAGGCCGAATGCGTCCATGTCATAGTCATAAAAAGCCCCGTAGGGAATAAAACCGTCATAGTATTCGGCCAGGACCATGATGTCACGGCTGCTGTCTGCGGTTTTGAACTTGAGTCCGGCCTTTACACTTACGGCAGGGGTCCAGCTTCTTTCCTGGACTCCCTTGATATCCACGCCGGCCACGGGCACCCCGTGGAAAAGGACTGGACTGGGGCTTTCATATTCCACCCCCGCTTGGTAGCTCCACCGGTCCATGTGGCCCGGGTCCCGCTGGAGCAGGTAGTGGATGCCGCCGTATACGCGAAATGGCTCCCAGTCGTAGGCGGTGATCAACTCTGCGGCCTCGTAGTCAAATCCAGAGTATTTATCCAGAAGGCCGGGATCGTCTGACACGTAATCATCGCCCAGGTGAGAGCTTTGGTGATAGACCCGCAGGCGCAGGGAAGCGTCCCGGTCCCGGTATGTCCACAGCAGGCCGATGCTGTAATCCGAGTTGAGCAGGTCATAGGAGGAGGTGTCCATGTCAAAATGGGAAAAGACTCCGCCGCTGATGCTGATCTGCCAGGCACGCTCGGGTCCCAGGTTTTTGCGGTAGACGCCAAAGGTCTCGCCAAGACCGATGGCCGCGCCGGTAAAGTCTTTTCTCATCTCATTGTTTATGTGGCGGACAGAGCCGAAAAACCGGGGTTCCTTGGGGTCGGCCAGGATCGGCTTGAAAATCTCCTCTTTCGGGAAAAGCCCCCCTTCATCCGGGTTTTGGGCCATGGCCGGGGAGGAGGCCAGGAAAAACATGGCGGCTGCTGTGAGACAGCAAATGAGGCTGCAGGCGGCGGATCTGATAGCTGTTTCCATGGTCAGACTCCTGTATGGTAAAGATTTCAAATGTCAAATGCTGTTAAAATAGTCCTGCCCAAACATTGTTGTCAAGTTTCGGCCGCAAACACCTGCCATGCAGTTGCCTGCAGTTTGTCCGGTAAAAAATTGCGCGAATAAAAAAAGCGCCCGGGAAAGATCCCGGACGCTTTTTGAATTGCCTCATGGTGCGGGTATAAATTATACCACGGTCACGTCAACGGCTGCCGGGCCTTTTTGCCCCTGCTGAACCGTGAAAGTGACCTTGTCGCCTTCGTTGAGCGATTTGAAACCGGTTGCATTGATCCCGGAATGGTGAACAAAAACATCTGTTCCATCCTCGGTCTCGATAAAACCAAAGCCTTTTTTGTCGCTGAACCATTTTACTGTGCCATTTGCCATAGTGTCATCCTCCTTTTGTGAAAGTTCTCTTGGTCTCCTTCGGATGGCCACTATCGAAATAGCTGTGCTGTTGGAAAGAAACCGTCCGGGTAATCATCTCAAGTCATTATAAGATTAAAATGACTATAGACCCGTTTCCGCAAAAGTCAAATAATAAAGAAGCTGTTCTGCATTTTATTTTTTCCTGAAAGAATAGGGAGATAAAAAATTTTAAAATTTAAAACATTCAGTTTGGGTTTTTCTTTTTTCGAAACATTTGCAAACTTCACGTTTACGTTGACTTTTGATCAAAAACATCGCTAAAATAATTTTTTCTATCGGTTTTCATTATTCTGAACATCTTTGCAGATCATCCCAGGAAAGGAATCAAAAAAATGGCACAGCAGATTGCAGACAAAAGGGACGTGGATTTTGTCCTGTATGAACAGTTTGATGCGGCGTCTTTGACAAAAAACGCCCGCTATCAGGACATGAACAAAAAGATGTTTGACATGGTGGTCAAGGAAGCCCGCAATTTCGCCATCAAGGAGCTTTTGCCGGTAAACGAGGAAGGCGACCGGGTGGGCCTGACCTTTGAAAACAACCAGGTCAGGGTGCCGGAATGTTTTCACCGGCCTTACAAGCTTTTGTGCGAAGGCGAGTGGATTGCGTTGAGCGAGGACCCGGAAATCGGCGGCCAGGGCCTGCCGCATTTAATCGCCCAGGCAGCGGCGGAATATATTGTTGGCGCGGATTTTTCCTTTGGCGCGTTCGGCTTTGCCACCCACGGGGCGGCCAAGATGATCGAGGTGTTTGGCACGGACAAACAGAAGGAAATGTTTCTCTATAACATGTACTCGGGAAAATGGGCCGGCACCATGGTGTTAACCGAGCCCGAGGCCGGCTCTGACGTGGGCAATCTGTCGACCACGGCCAGGAAAAATGATGACGGCACCTATTCGATTTCCGGCAACAAGATTTTTATCACCAACGGCGAGCACGATCTGACCGAAAACATCATCCATCCGGTGCTCGCCCGCATCGAGGGCGCGCCGGCGGGCACCAAGGGCATTTCCCTGTTTGTCGTGCCCAAGATCTGGGTCAACGCGGACGGCTCCATGGGCGAGCCAAACGATGTGGTGTGCACGGGCATTGAAAAAAAGCTGGGCCTGCATGCCAGCCCCACCTGCCAGCTGTCGTTCGGCAGCAAGGGCAGCTGCCGGGGCCTGCTTTTGGGCGAGGAAAACCGGGGCATGCAGGTGATGTTTCACATGATGAACGAAGCGCGCCTGGGCGTGGGTGCCCTGGGGCTGTTTAACGCCTCCTGCGCCTATCTTTATGCTTTGGACTATGCCCGTCAGCGGCTGCAGGGCCGGGATATGGAGCAGCTGCAGAATAAGGAAGCCCCCCAGGTGCCCATTATCCGGCATCCGGATGTTCGGCGCATGCTCATGTGGATGAAGACCCACACAGAGGGCATGCGCAGCTTTGTTTATTACGTGGCCCATCTTTTTGACAAAATCGAGTGCGCCCAAAACGAGGAGGAAAAGCAGGGATGCCAGGATCTGGTGGATCTTCTGACCCCGGTGATCAAGTCCTACTGCACGGACCGGGGCTTTGAGGCCACGGTTCAGGCCATGCAGTGCTACGGCGGCTACGGCTATACCGAGGATTACCCCATAGAGCGGCTGCTGCGGGATTCCAAGATCAACTCCATCTACGAGGGCACCAACGGCATCCAGGCCATGGATCTGTTGGGCCGCAAGCTGGGAATGAAAAAGGGCGCGGTGTTTATGAGCCTGCTGGGGGAGATGCAGAAAACCACGGCCGCAGCCAGGGAGATCCCGGCCCTGGAAAGCCTGGCAAAGGACATGGAAGCTGCGGTCAATGACCTGGGCAATGCGGCCATGCACATGGGCAAGACCGGCACGTCATCGGACTTCAAGGTGGCATTCGGCCAGGCCATGCCGTTTCTCGATGTTGTGGGAGATACCATCATGGCATGGATGCTTCTGTGGCGGGCTGTTGTGGCCGCCCCCAGGCTCGGGGAGATCACCGGCGGGGCCGAAGGGGACGCGCGTGCCGAAAAGATCAAAAAGAACAAAAATGCCGCCTTTTATGAAGGCCAGATCCAGTCGGCTGCTTATTACATTGAATCCATCCTGCCTGTTACCGCCGGCCGGATCAAGTCCCTGCAGCGAAATTGCCGGGCGGTGGTGGATATCCCCGAGCCGGCATTCGGCGGGTAAAGGGCCTTGTCAAAGGGCACAACTCCCGGAGGTACAGCCTGAACAATACCCGGGCGTTTCAAGGAAGTCCAAGGTCGGAGGCGGTTTTTGAAGCGACATTGGGCGTTTTCGGGAAAAATTCAGCAAATACCGTAGCGTAAAAATTTCAAACTGTTTGAGGCCGACAGGCCGAGTTTGTAAATTTTAGCGAAGGCATTTGATGAATTTTTCCCGAAAACGATCAGGAGCGGAAAAACCGGCCCCGGCCGCAGGGCTTCCTTCCTCCAAGCCATCACTTTTATTGCCGGGAGCGTGACGACATCATCTGTGCAATCATCTTGTGCGGGTTTTCGCATGAGCCGGGTCGGGGGTGGTTTGTTTGTCTGCGGCTCGGTTTCGGCGATTGGGCCGGGACTTTGGCTGGAATTTTAAAAACTCGGGCGGATCGCCCTCAGACAGTTTAAAATTCCGGACGCCAAAGCCCAGGCCCAATCTTTTGCCGAAACCGCGCCAATGCAGCCAAACAAACCACCCCCGCCCCGGCCCATGGCCGGGGCACTGGGAATATGCGGCAACAATTGCTTTTTACCGGGAAGTCCTCTGAATTTGAATCTATGCAGGGCTTCCTTCCCGCAAAAATACCGATGCAGGGACGTGGAAAGATATTTTCAGCCCTCTGTTTTCAAGCAAACCGAAACGCCGGCCTTGCCATGGGTCCGTCTGAGTACCGGTCTCCGGGAAATACCCGGCAGCCCAGTTCCACCTGTTTGCCGATGAGGCTCAGATCCGCCCGGGACGGGTCCAGGTCATAGAGGTTGCCCATGATCCAGGGGCCTTCTTCGAGCTCCACCAGCACCACAATATAGGGGGCTTCACTTTCCCGGCCCTCCGGGGCCACGGTAATGGTGGTAAAGGTGGTGATTTTGCCCCTGCCTGAGAGTTCCGTGATTTCCAGGTCATAGGCGGTGCAGCTGCGGCAGCTCATCTGCGGCGGGCAGGTCACGGCCCCGCACCTGGGGCAGGAAAGCCCCATGAGCTTGTTTTTCATCAGTGCCTTGTGATATTGCCTGAAGGAAAGCTTGTATTCCATGGCTTTCTCCTTGGTTTCGTTTTTTTTTACCAGCCCGCCTGGAGCACCAGGTTGGCAATGGTGCCGTCTCCGCCCAGGGTGTCGACCAGCCCGGTTTTGGCTCCGTTTACCTGCCGGCCTGAATCGACCAGATCCCCGCGCAGCTGGCGGACGATCTCGCAGGTCTGGGATGCGCCCGTGGCGCCGATGGGATGGCCCTTGGCCTTGAGGCCGCCGGAAATGTTGATGGGGATTTTACCGCCAATTTTTGTTTCTCCCTTTTCCCAGAGCTGCCCGGCGGTGCCGTTTTCTGCAAAACCCAGGTTTTCTGCGGCAATGATCGAGGCAATACTGAAGCAGTCGTGCAGCTCGCATATATCAATATCTGCCGGGCCGATGCCGGCCATGTCATAGGCCTGCTTTGCCGAAATCTCCCTGGCCCGGAGCCGGGGCAGATAAGGGGCCTGGGCGCTTAACCGTGGCGATGAGGCCTGACCTGAGCCGGTGATGAAAACGGGTTTGGCGGTCAGTTTTTTGGCGACATCTTCCGAGGCCAGTACCAGGGCTGCGGCCCCGTCGGAAAACGGACAGCAGTCGAGCAGGCGCAAAGGCGAGGCCACCATGAATCCGTTGGATACCTGATCCACGGTGATTTCCTTGTGTTTGAACTGGGCATGGGGGTTTTTGGTGCCGTAAAAATGGGATTGGACCGAAACCAGCGACATCTGCTCGCGCAGCCGCTCCATGGAAACGCCGTAAGTATGGGCGTACAAGTGGGCCAGCAGTGCGAAAAAACCCGGAAATGTAAGGCCTGCGGCAAATTCGTACTTGGCGTCCGTGCCCATGGCAAACGTCCGGGTCGCAAGAGGCGTGCTCATGGCCGTGGCTTTTTCCGTTCCACCCACCAGCACGATGTCGTAAAAACCCGAGGCCACCCACATGAAGGCATCCCGGATGGCCAGGGTGGCTGAAGCGCAGGCCCCTTCAAACCGGGTGGCCGGGATGTTGTGCATGCCCAGCTCATTTGCGATATAGGACTGGATCATGCCCTGGCCCTCGGCAAAATCGCCGAACACGTTTCCGCAGTACAGGGCCTGGATTTTTTCCGGGCCGGTTTCGCACTCGGCCATGGCCTCAGTGGCGGCTTCGCAGAACATTTCAATTTCGGTTTTGGGCGACTCTGCGGCAAAATCCGTGTGCCCGGTGCCCACAACAGCGACTTTTCTCATGGAAAAACCTCCGGAGATGGTAAAAAAATGACAGCTACCGGGCCTGCATGCGCATGGCCGAATCCAGGCGGATGGTTTCGCCGTTTAACACGGGATTGGCCAAAATGGATTCCACCATCAGGGCAAATTCAGCCGGCCGGCCAAAGCGCGACGGAAACGGCAGCTGTTTTTCCAGCGACTCCCGGGCTTTTTCCGGCAGGGCGTCAAACATGGGGGTTTCAAACAGGCCCGGGGCAATGGTGACCACCCGGATGCCGTGATCGGCAAATTCTCTGGCCATGGGCAGGGTCATGCCCACGATGCCGGCCTTGGATGCCGAATAGGCGGCCTGGCCCACCTGGCCTTCATATGCGGCCACAGATGCAGTATTGATCACCACGCCGCGCTCGCCTTCACTGTTGGGTGTATTTTCCGCCATTTTGGCCGCCGCCAGGCGGGTGACGTTAAAGGTGCCCACCAGGTTGACCTGGATGGTTTTGGTGAACTTGTCTAAGGGCATGGGCCCGTTTTTGCCCACCACTTTTGCCGGAATGCCGATGCCCGCGCAGTTGATCACCCCGTGGACGGCGCCGAAGGCCGCAATTGTTTTGGCAACAGCGTCTTGTGCCGAGGTTTCATCGGCTACATCCGTGTGGCAGTAGATGGCCGCGTCCCCGAGTTCTTCGGCCAGGGATGCGCCGGTGTCGTCGGCCAGGTCAAAGATGGCGGCCCTGCCGCCTTTTGCCGCCAGCGCCCGGACCGTTGCCGCGCCCAGTCCGGAGGCTCCGCCTGTGACAATAAATGCGTTTCCGGAAATCTCCATTTTCATGCCTCCTTGTGATGAATTGATGCGGTTGCAGATTTGTTTGCAATGCCTTTGGCAATGATTTCAAACAAATCGTCTGCATACTGGTCTGCGGGAATATGGCCCCCGAAGATCACGCCCGGCAGACACATGTGCTCGATTCCGCCCAAAATGGCCTGACGGATGGGATGAGGGTCGATATGCTGTTTGATCTCGCCGTTTCTGACCCCTGTCTGGATTATTTTCAGGATCATTTTGCTGTAATCCTGGACGATTTTGTAGGTCTCGCTTTCATAATAGGCCGGGTAATTTCTGACCTCCAACAGCAGGATTTTGGCAAATATCCGGTTTTCCGCGTAATAATAGAAATGCAGCCGGATCATCAGGCGCAGTTTTTCCAGCGCCCCGCTCCGGCGGTCGATTTCCACCCGGATCTGGTAGACAAACCGTTTGAGGTCATTTGCCAGCACCTGGTGGAGAAGGCCCCGCTTGTCTTTGAAATAGCGATAGATCAGCGCCTCGTTAACCCCTGAGGTGCGGGCGATTTCCGCGGTGGTAATGGAGTTGAAATCCTTTTGCTCCAGCAGGGTGCGAAGGGCATTTTCAATCTTGATTTGCCCGGGCGGCACCTGCCGGGGAGGTTCCTGTATGTCCATGTCTGCCCGGCTTTAGAGGTGAATGACAAAATAAAGTAAAACTTACTTACATGCTTTCAGCCAAGTTTTACCCAAACCATCGGGTTTGTCAAGAAGGGAGTTGAAAAGGTGCTTTTATTGTGGTTTTTTGGGTTTGGCCGTGCGGGCTGCCGGGGTGAGGATTTGTTTTTGGGCCTGTTTGCGGCGGGGGTCGGTTTCCACGAAAAGGGGGTTTTTGCCGGGCCATGTTTTTTTTGTCCAGTACATGAGTGTGGCCACGGTGGCCGGAACCGGGGTGAAGATCTGGACCTGTTCCGGGGCAAAGCCCATTTCCCGGGTGCAGAAGTCCTTTACTGCTTCCATGTCCTTTTGCGTGGACCCCGGGTAGGCGGCCAGGAAATAGCCGGTGAGATAATATTTCCTGCCCAGGCGTTGGGCGGTTTTGCGAAAGCGGCGGATAAACTGCCGGGTGATGTCAATATCGGGTTTTCCCATGAGCGCGAGCAGATGATTTTCGCTGTGTTCAGGGGCGATTTTGAGCTGGCCGGAAACATGATGGGAAATGATCTGCTCCAGGTAGGCCTGCCCGTTTTGGGAATCGGCAAGGATGAGGTCATGGCGGATGCCCGAGCCGATAAACACGTGTTTGATACCGGAAATTTTGCGCAAATCCTTTAACAGCCGGATCTGGGGTCCGTGGTCCACGGCCAGTTCCGGGCAGACCCGGTCGCCCAGGCATCTTTTTCGGATGCAGGCCCCGTGGGTTGCCTTTTTCCGGCACTCGATTGCATACATGTTGGCAGTGGGTCCGCCTACGTCTGAAATCACGCCCTTAAAATCCGGGTGCCGGGCCAGGCTTTCGGCCTCTCTGAGGATGGACGGCCGGCTGCGGCTGATCACGGTTTTTCCCTGAAGCGCGGTAATGGCGCAGAAGTGGCATTCCCCGTAGCATCCCCTATGGGAGATAATGGAAAATGCGATGGTGTCAAGCGCCCGCACCTTGCCCTGTTCCGCGTGCACGGGATGGGCCCGGCGCCTGTAGCCGAGTTCATGGATGCGGTCTATCTCCTGTTGGATCAGGGGCAGTTGCGGGGGGTTGCACACAAGGTAGCGGGTGTCCTGGAGCTGGCAGAGACCGCGGGCCTTGACAGGATCAGTGTTTTTGTAAAATCCGGCAAACATTTCCACAAAGGCGTCCTTGTCTGCGGCGGCCCTGGCATGGGAGGGCAGTTCAAGAAATCCTTCGGGCTTTTGGGCTGCGGCATAGCATATGCCCCGCAGGTCTGTGAAGTCCTGTCCGTTTTGAAGGCGGCGGGCAAGTTCTGTTACGGTTTTTTCCCCCATGCCGTAGACCAGCACATCGGCCTTGGCATCAAACAGGATGCTTCTGCGCACTTTGTTGGTTTTAAAATCGTAATGGGAAATCCGGCGCAGGCTGGCTTCCATCCCGCCGAGCACAATGGGCCGGGTATTTTTGAAATGCCTGCGGATCAGGTTGGTGTAGGCGATCACCGCCCGGTCCGGCCGACGGGTGTTTTGTCCGCCCGCGGTCAGATCGTCGCTTTTGCGTTTTTTGCCCGAAGCCGTGTAATTGGCCACCATGGAGTCCATGCACCCGCCGGTCACGCCCCAGAACAGTTCCGGCTCGCCCAGGCGGGCAATATCAGCGCCATCGTCCATGTCCGGCTGGGCGATCACCCCGGTGCGGAAACCCGCGTCCATGAGCACGTTGGCAATAACGGCAGCGCCCATGTGCGGCACATCCACATAAGCGTCCCCGGTGACCAGGATCACATCCAGGCCGTCCCAGCCCATGTCCTGCATCTGTTTTTTGGTGGCTGGTGGAAACATTTATATACGCCTTGTCTGCGACCAGGTGTAAAGGGCAATGGCTGCGGCGGCCGCGGCATTGAGCGATTCCACCTTTGGGCTCATGGGAATGGAAACCGCGTTTTTTTTCAGCCCCCTGGGCAGGCCCGGGCCTTCCATGCCCGGCAGCAGGGCAAAGGATTGGGGAAACGCAAATTCAAAGACGGGCGTGCCGCTCATGGAAAGGGCCACCACGGGCAGATCTGTTGGCAGTTCGCCGATGGGCGGGCCCTGCATGAGATTGGCATGCATCACCACACCACCGGAGGCCCGAATGGCCCGGGGGTGGAAGGGATGGGCGGCTTCGGCCAGCAGCACGATGTTTTCCGCGCCAAAAGCCACGGCCGACCGGATTACTGCGCCCACGTTTTCCGGATCCTGAAAGGGCACCAGAACCGTACATCCCGGGGGCAGACCGGCCCCGGGATGCCACGGAATGATGACAGGGATTTCCACCAGCAGCAGGGGCGAGCGGGTGCCAAGCACGTCCAGGGTGTCAAACAGTTCCGGAGCCAGCCGGTACCAGGCGGCCCGGCTGGCCAGATTTTCCGGGGGCGGCTGGTTTTCAGACCCGGAAATCCAGGCCAGGCATTTGCCGCTGCATTGGGCAATAATGTCTGTGATCTGCTTTGCCCCGGACACAAGGGCCTGGTTTTGCTTTTTCATGCCCTTTGCGGTCAGCAGTTTTTTCAGATCCTTGTATGTGGTGTTTTGCGCGCTTTGGATGTCGCGGATCCGGTGCTTTTCCGCAGCCTGCTGTCTGCGGCGGGCCGGGGGTGCGTCTGTGCGTTCAAATATTACCAGGCGTCTTTGATTCGGGGTGTTGCCGATGCTGTAGGCCTTGTCCTGCCGCAGTTCAAAGCTGTAGGAAAAGGCCTGCTGTGCGGCCGCTATTTCATCTGCGCACCCCGGGCCCTTCATGAAAATCACAAGGCCGCCGGTTTTCACGCAGCCCTGAATCCGGTGCAGGGTTTTGTCCATATGCTCCACTGCCCGGGTGATTACGCCGGCAAACATCTGCTCAAATGACGGGGTCACGGCATGACCGTATACCCGGATGCCGGAAAGACCGAGCGAGGAAATGGTCTGCTCCAGAAACACCACCCGGTTCTGCCGGGTTTCGGCCAGCACGATTTCTGTGTCCGGAAAAGCGATTTTTAGTGGGATTCCCGGCATGCCCGGGCCCGTGCCAAGGTCCAGCAGGGGCGAGGGAAGGGCGGTGAGCTCTCCGGGCAGAATCGAGTCTGCATAAAGTTTGATCACCATGTTTTCAAACCGGTGAATCCGGGTGAGATTCAATTCCGGGTTGGCCTGGCGCAGCCGGTTGTGGTATTGCCATAACAGGTCGATCCGGTCCGGAGAAAGTGCGATGCCGCAGCTTTGCAGAATCCGGTCCATGTCTTTGGGACCCGGGGCTTTGCTTTCCGGCTTTTTTTGAAACGAGTTATTATTCATTTTTTTTTTAATCAGTTACCACTAATCCTGAACCCTGAATCATGAACATTGATCCCGGTTTTATCAACACGGCCAAATGGCCGGTGTTTTACGAAGACAATCACCTGCTGGTGGTCTATAAACCATCCGGGCTGCTGATACAAGGCGATTGCACAGGCGATGTCTGCCTGTTGGACCTGGCCCGGGAATATATCAGGATCCGGTATGAAAAACCCGGAAACGTGTTTCTGGCCCTGGTTCACCGCCTGGACCGGCCGGTGGCCGGGGTGGTGGTGTTTGCCCGCACTTCCAAGGCCGCCTCCCGCCTGGGCCGTCAGTTTCGCACGGGCCGGGTGGAAAAGCAATACCTGGCTGTGGTCCATGGGGTGGTTCCCGGCAGGGGCGGGGACCTGGTCAATAATATGGTGCGAAAAGGCCCCACCAGCCGCATTGTGGCCGCCTCCACTGCAAAGAGCCAGGAGGCCCGGCTTTCCTACCGGGTGCTGAGTACCGCCGAAAACAAGACTCTTCTGGAAATCGAACTGGACACGGGCCGTCACCACCAAATCCGGGCTCAGCTGGCCCATCTGGGGTTTCCGGTCATGGGGGATCTGCGCTATGGTGCGGCAGATCCCATGCCGCAAAAACAACTGGCCCTGTTTGCCCGAAAACTTGCCTTTGATCATCCCACCCAAAAACAGCGCATGACCTTTTGCACCCCCCTGCCTTTGGGCTGGCCCTGGTCGTGGACCCCGGAAAATCCTGATGCACCCGTTTGGGACTGGAAATCCCTTCAGGCATAGCCTTTGTCTGCCAAAGGCCGCATGTCGCCATTGAATCAAAAGCTGGTTTAAAATAACGAACGGTCGTTTTATTTTCGTTGACAACCCTGGCGATCAAAAATAAAGTCATAAATCAAAACCGTTTTCATCCCTGCAGCATCGAACATCGAACATTGAACCTTTGAGGAGGCCCCATGAGTGAGGTATACGAACAATTGCGCCAGCGGCTCGACGACCTGGGAACGGGTTTTCCGGCCACGCAAAACAGCGTGGAAATCAGCATTTTAAAGCAGCTTTTCACCGAGGAAGACGCCCGGATGTTTCTGATGCTCACCCCCATGCTCGAAGACCCGCAAAGCGTGGCCAGGCGCCTGGAACTGCCCGAAGACCAGACTGCATCCCATCTCGAGGACATGGCTTCCCGGGGCCTGTTGTTCCGGCATAAAAAGGGCGACCGGGTCAGGTATTCAGCCGTGCCCTTTGTGGTGGGCATTTATGAGTTTCAGTTAAACCGTGTGAACCGAGAGCTCGCAGAAGAGCTTGAAACTTATTATCAGCAGGCCCTGGGCAAGACTTTTCAGCAATGGTCCACCCCGGTGATGCGCACCATCCCCATCAACCGGGAAATCGTATCTGAATGGCCCATTGCCGCCTATGAAGACGCCATGACAATCATCGACAACCAGAAGACCATTGCCGTGGCCCCGTGCATCTGCCGGACCTCTGCGGCCCAAATCGACCAGGCGTGCGACAAGCCCCTGGAAACCTGTTTTCTGTTCGGCTCCCACGCGGCCTATTATGTGGACAACGGCATGGGCCGCTATATTGAAAAGGAAGAAGCCAAACAGATCATTGCCAAAAATGATGAGGCCGGCCTTGTGATGCAGCCGTTTAACTCCCAGAGTGTGGGCGGCATGTGCTCCTGCTGCGGCTGCTGCTGCGGCATGCTCCGGTCGTTAAAACTCCAGGATAGCCCGGCAGAAGCGGTCAAGAGCAACTATTTTGCCGAAGTTGATGAAGAGGTCTGCGTGGGGTGCGAGACCTGCGTGGAACGCTGCCAGATGGATGCCATTTCCATGGTTGATGAAAAAGCGCATGTGGTGGAAAACCGCTGCATCGGCTGCGGTTTGTGCGTGACCACCTGCCCCACGGATGCCATGGCCTTAAAGAAAAAATCCGAGGACAATCTTTACCTGCCTCCGGAATCCGGCATGGAAACCTATATGCGCATTGCTAAGGAGCGTGGCAAGATCTGATTTCTGCCTGGAAAGGGGCTTTTTATCCGCAAACCACGACTTTTATCACCGGAGCCGTGATAGCTGCAGCATCGGCATCATCAGGTTTTGCGGGTTTTCGCATGAACCGGGGCGGGGGTGGTTTGTTTGTCTGCGGCGTGCTTTCGGCGATTGGGCCGGGACTTTGGCTGGAATTTTAAAAACTCGGGCGGATCGCCCTCAGACAGTTTAAAATTCCGGGCGCCAAAGCCCCGGCCCAATCTTTTGCCGAAACCGCGCCAATGCAGTCAAACAAACCACCCCCGCCCCGGTTCATGGCCAGCGCTCTGGAAATATGTGCCAGCAACTGTTTTTTCCCGGGAAGTCCTCTAAATTTGAATCGATGCAGGGTTGATGATCTGGAAGGGTGTTTCTAATGTGTTTTAAGGGGGTATCGCATTTGTGAGAGGTTCCCCAAGGAAGGCCGAAGGGCGGGGGCGGGTTTTTGAAGCGACATTGAGAATTTTTGCGGAAAAATTCAGCCAATGCCGGAGCCGGAAAATTTCAAACTGTTTGAGGCCGTGAGGCCGAGTTTTTGAAATTTCGGCGAAGGCATTGGCTGAATCCGCAAAAAGGCTCAGGAGCGAAAAAACCGGCCCCGGCCGCAGGGCTTTCTTCCCCCCAGCCACCACCATCTTTAACCCGGAAAGAGTCACAGCCGCAACATTGGCATAACCAAGGCATAATCAGCTTGTTCCGGTTTTCGCATGTGTCGGGTCGGTTGTGATTTGTTTGTCTGCGGCGTGCTTTCGGCGATTGGGCCGGGACTTTGGCTGGAATTTTAAAAACTCGGGCGGATCGCCCTCAGACAGTTTAAAATTCCGGGCGCCAAAGCCCCCGGTCCGATCTTATGCCGAAACCGCGCCAATGCAGTCAAACAAACCACCCCCGCCCCGGTTCATGGCCGATGCTCTGGAAAGATGTTTCAGCAACTGGTTTTTACCAAGAGTTCCTTTGGGTTTTGATACTTAAATAGTTGGTCAAGCCGAAAGGGGGTTTCCAGGGTGTTTTACAGAGTTGTCGAATTCGGGCGTGGGGCTCCAAGGAAGCCCGAAGGGCGGGGGCGGGTTTTTGAAGCGACATTGAGAATTTTTGCGGGAAAATTCAGCCAATGCCGGAGCCGGAAAATTTCAAACTGTTTGAGGCCGTGAGGCCGAGTTTTTGAAATTTTGGCGAAGGCATTGGCTGAATCCGCAAAAAGGCTCAGGAGCGAAAAAACCGGCCCCGGCCGCAGGGCTTCCTTCCTCAAAACCACCACCTTCACTGCGGGAGTCGAGACAATCGCAGCATCGGCATCATCAGCTTGTGCGGGTTTTCGCATACGCCTGACGCGGAGGTGGTTTGATCATTTGCCGGCTGTTTTGAGCTGGATTTCCTGTTGGGCTGAGAGCGGGCCTGCGATTTCAAGTGGCCAATAGGTGGACAGGGTGATTTTGTCCACCAGGCAGGAAATCCGGTCCTTTGTCTGAAACGCCGCCATTTTTTCGGCCACATCCCGGGTGTTAAACGCACCGGCATACAGGCCGATTGTCAGGTGCGGAACATAAGCCCTTGTCCGGTCTTCACAAAAGCTGTTGGTTAAAATGCGCCGGATTTTTGCCAGTCCGCCCTGGGTGTCAAAGACTTCCAGAAACGGGGCTGCTGCAAAACTGTTCATGCCGCCGATGCAGATTTCAAAGGGCTCTATGCGCGGCTGCCAAAGATCCTGCAGATGGCGGTGCAGGCTTTGGCTGCTGTAATCATCACTGAACCGCGGTTTATGGGTTAGAAAGCCGCATACCAGAAGGGTGACATGGGGCTGGCGATAATAGGGGGAGAAAAGAAAGGGCTCCATCCACGCCTTTGCCGCATCAAAGCGTGACCGGACCTGTTCATTGCCAATGCCCACGGTCCACACCGCAAATTTCTCGCGCCCTTTGTGCCACTGGCTGTAGTCGCGATTTTTTGTGGCCAGGGTGGTTTTATAAGACAGAAATTCATTCCAGACGGAACGGGTTTGGATGTCCCTGGCTGCTGTGGGCATTTCTGTTTTCTTTATTTTTCTGTGATTACGTATTTACGGCCGTTTGTGCAGATTTGCAGGCGGTCGTTTTCATCTTCTTCCATGAGTGCGCACATCCGGATCATGGCCCGCTCGGCAAATCGGATGTGCTCATCGTTGTTTATGGCATAGAGCCGGTCACCCTGGATATAAAGCGTTTCCGGATCCAGCAGGATTTCCCGGCCGGTGTTGAGCACCAGCCATATGTCGTTGTTTTGCTTCCGGATGTCAAATGCGAACAACGCCGTGTCTTCATAGGGGAAATAGACTTTCTCCCAGATTCCGCCCTTGTCCTGGAGAACGAAATAGCCGTTTTCGTCATGGTTAATGTGCCGGTGAAAATAATCGATGATTTTCTTTTTCCGGAACCGTCCGCCGTCATTTCGCCACCACCCCTCGCTGTCGAGCCAGAATACGGCCTCTTCTTTGGGGATCACCACTATGTCTGCAGGTTGGTCCATCTGATGCATTTCGCTTTTATTATTTGCCGTCTAGTTGAAAGTTGCATGCATCATATCTTAAAATTCTTCCCGTGCAAAGCCGGAAAAATCCGGAACCCACCAGTAACAGTATTTCTTTTTCCCGTGTTGCCAGGCCCGAAATCAAGCAGGTGGAATGGTTTGATGAAATTTTTTGATTATATGATAAATTGAACTTCTGAGATGTCTATGATCAGGGTTTGGTTTTTGAAGCGGCAGTTTCCGAAACCATTATCACTGAAAAATCGCACAAGACGCCATGCAGAACCGGCCAAACGCCAATGGCAAGGCAATCACCCGGGATGCAAGGTGTTTTTTAACGCACCACCAACGGTTTAACTTATGCATAAGGACAACAGGACCTACCAAAAAGCGTTTATCATGGATATGGACGGGGTCGTTTATACCGGCTCCCACCTGATTTCCGGTTCCGGCGAGTTTGTCGGCAAACTGCAGCAGGGCGGTTACAAATTTCTGTTTCTGACCAACAACTCCTACCACAAACCGCTGGAAATCAGGGATCGGCTCATGGGCATGGGCATTGATGTCCCTGAGGATTGCTTCTATACCTCTGCCATGGCAACGGCCAGCTTTCTCCGGGTACAGCGGCCGGAGGGCTGCTCCGCCTATGTAATCGGGGGCCCGGGGATTGTCGAGGAACTGGAAAAGGCGGGCATCACCATTACCTCTGACAGGCCTGATTATGTGATTGTCGCAGAGACCGAGCAATATGATTACGCCAAAATCATTGAAGCAACCCTGCTGATCCAGGAGGGGGCCAAGTTCATCGCCACCAATCCGGATCTGACCGGACCCAGCCTGAGGGGACCGGTGCCGGCCTGCGGCGCCCTGGTTGCCCCCATTGAACGCGTGACAGGTGTGCCCCCTTACTTTCTGGGAAAGCCCAATCCGGCCATGATGTTCTGGGCCCGGAAGAAACTGGGCGTGCATTCGGCCAACTGCTTTATGATCGGTGATCGGATGGACACCGATATTGTGGGGGGGCTGGAATCCGGGATGACCACATGCCTGGTTCTCAGCGGGGTGACCAGCCGGGAGACCATGAACCGCTTTCCTTATCAGCCTGACTATGTGTTTGAAAATCTATGGGAAATTGATCCCGGATCCATCCTTTCCAGAAGAGATCGGGTGGAAAACGCCATGCCCGATAGCTGAGCAAAAGCTTTTTCTGCAGCCGAGACGATGCTTGTGTTGACAATAAAAGTTCCAGTCCGGAGGCGTTGACGGCGATGGCGGAATCCGAAAAAAAGCAAATAAAAAAGGAAGAGGGAATATGCAAGCTGGATTGAAAAACAAAACAGCTATCGTAACCGGTGCATCCCGGGGCATTGGAAGGGCAATTGCTTTGAAGCTCGGCCAATCCGGCGCCTCGGTGGTGGTCAATTATGCCAACAATGCAAAAGCGGCTGATGAGGTGGTCTCACAGATCATTGAAAACGGCGGGCAGGCTTTTTCCCTGCAAGCGGACATGCAAAAGATCAGCGAGATCAAGGCGTTGTTTGACGCCTCCGAGCGACATTTCGGTTCCATCGACATTCTGGTCAACAATGCCGGCATTGCGTTGTTTAAAAAAATTGCCGACATCACTGAAAAGGAATTTGATGATAGTTTTGCCTTAAACGTCAAGGGCTTGTTTTTTGCCTGCCAGCAGGCGGCCCAAAAAATGGCGGATGGCGGAAAAATCATCAATATTTCCTCGTCCGTGACAAAGATGATGCTGCCTGATTATGGCGTTTATGCCGCCACCAAGGGGGCTGTAGAGCAGATCACCAAAGTGCTGGCAAAGGAACTGGGCCACAGAAAAATCGCAGTCAATGCCATATCACCCGGACCCGTGGATACGGAACTGTTCAGGCAGGGCAAGACAGAACAACAAATACAAAATCTCGCGGATATGGCCGCATTCGGCCGCATCGGCACCCCCGGCGATATTGCCGGTGCCGTACTGCTTCTGGTCAGCGGCGAAGCCGGCTGGATCAGCGGGCAGAATTTGTGTGTCAATGGCGGTTTTGCGGCGTGAACCGCAGGGGGGATGGCTGAAGGGGCAGGCTTTGGCGCATAAAAAACCGGGGCAGGGGCCTTCCGGCCCGCTGCCCCGGTTTAGGGGGGGGATGAGAGATAAATATTTGTTAGCGCAATCAGCAGGAGCAGCCCGAGGAGCAGTCGCAGCCGCCGGTGTCGCATCCGGGCTGCATCTGCTGGGTCGGCTCGTCATTGATGGCCTTTACCTCGATTTCAAAGTTCAAATTCTGGCCCGCCAGGGGATGGTTTAAGTCCACCACCACCTTCTCGTCGTCGGCTTGGGCGATTTTGGCCGGGATCTGCTGTCCGTCCGGGGTTTGCAGGCCGATGACATCGCCCACCTGGGGGTTCATCTCCGGGGGCACTTCCTCCCGGGAGAAAGTGTGCAGCTGTTCTTCATCCCGGTTGCCATAAGCCTGGTCCGGCTCCAGGGTAAAGGACTTTTTTTCATTCAAGCCCATGCCCAGCAGGGCCTGTTCAAAGCCCTGGATTACCTGACCTGCGCCCACCATGACCTCCATGGGCTGGCTTTCATCGCTGGTATCAAAAACTTCGCCGCTATCCAGGGTGCCCTTGTACTGAACGGTGACAAACTTGCCGTTTTCAACTTTTTGCATAAAAAAAACTCCTTTGGTTAAATTGATTTTGTTCAATTTACCCTAGGGATGAAAACGCACAAGTCAAGTTTTTTTTATGGGTTTTCAGTCCTCCGGGACAGGCTGGGAGGCGACTTCCCGGCTGCCGCCATAGGTCCTGTGCGGCGGGGATTCGGCCATTATGCAGCTGACCTTCCCGTCTTCCGGGGCCTTGCTGAATCGGTAGCCGAGCATGGAAACCACTTGGTAATATTTTTCCATGATCTGCTCGTGGCTGTCTCCGGGCACATCCACCACTGCGTAGCGGTAGCTTTCCGGGTTGTGCTTGAAATCCGATAAATGTGCATTTCCATGGATCAGGTTGCGGATGCTGACCTCGGGATATTTCAGGCGGATTTCTTCAAATGCGCTCTGGGTTGGGGTCTGCAGTATCCGGGCGTCATGGAAAAGATGCAGTTCAAAATTGAAGCAGGCCCCATGGGTCATAGTGCGCGTTTTTATTGGGTCGGGCCTTTGGCCCGTAGCCACGTCGCAGAGCATATGCAGGGGGTCTGTGCCGGTGACCGATTTGATGGTCTTGGCAAACTGAAAGGCAATGCGGCTGTTGATCTCGATGATGCCGAATCTCTGTTTTTCCTCGTCTGCCCGCAGTTCCACGTTGAAAAAGCTGTTGTCAATACCCAGGGCCGGAATCAGCTTTTTGAGGGCTGTTTCGATCTTGTCCTGCAGAGCCGGGTCAAAACGGTGCGGAAAGGCGTGATAGAAGAAACTGTTGGTATTTGGGTGATAAACCGCCCGGGTGATGCCAAAAAAGGTCACTTCCCCTTCAAACACATAACCGTCCATGGTTACCTGGGTGCCGGACACCAGTTCCTCGCACAAAAAATTGTTGCAAGTGGCAACGTTTAAGGCGTTGTGATAAGCCGGGTCAATGGCCAGGGCATTTAGGTAATACTGGTTGAATCGGGCGATATCAAAGCTTTCCCGTGCCATGTGGTATTCCAGCTCGCCTGTCTGCTCCACTATGTGTGTGCCAAAGGAAATGTTGGCGCGCACGGGTTTGATGAAAAACGGAAACGAAAGCCGGGACGGCTTGCGCAGATAGTCCAGGGCCAGGGCGTAAGCCGGTGTGAATTCCGGGAGGATATCGCGCTGGATGCGCCGGAAAAGGTACTTGTTCTGGGTGTTGATCACCGCGTTGACCGGCGCGAACCGGTGGCCGGTTTCCTGGGCGATAATGGCGGCAAACACGGCTGAGGAGTCATGGGTCCCCACAATGCCGTCATACATTTCCGGATTGTTTCTGATCCGTTCAATGGTCTGCTCCAGGTAGGGCCGCACCCCGAACTGGAGGATTTTTTCCGATGTTTCAATGGTGAGATCATATCTGTTCTGGCGGGCAAAGCTTTGCTCCACCATGTCAATATCACTGGCATCGCACAGAAACAGGATTTTTTTCATGGCGGAACCTCCAGATCATCTGTCTTTTATAATGTTTGCCCCTATTGCCGGAATGAAGGGCACCCGCCACAGGAAACCACAGGGACATGCGGCCGGGTTTGTTGTTTCAGGCGAAAAAATTGTATTGGCCGGCCCGGGTGAGAAAAACGGGCAAAACAGGATTTATCCCGGGCCCAGGGGCGAGTCAGGCGACCACTGGCTGGTGTCAACCTTTCCGGATACAGGCTTTCCATCCTTGAATACCAAAAAGATCTGATCCAGGGAGCCCAGTGCTTCGATGTCGTCTATGGGGTTTTGGTGGACCACGATGCAGTCGGCCAGTTTTCCGGATGTCAGGGACCCGACCCGATCTTCCAGTCCCAGGGCTTTTGCGGCGCGGCTGGTGGCGGCGATAATGGCTTCCATAGGATCCATAAGGCCGTTTTTAACGTACTGGATGAGCTCCATGGCGTTTTTGCCGTGAAAGTTATAGGGAGTTCCCGCATCGGTTCCCATGATCACGCTGACGCCTTCGGCAATGGCATGGTGCAGGTTTTCCAGCCGGATGCGGGCAACATCGTTGGCCTTGTCAGACATGAATCGGGGGATCTGCTGGCAGATTTCTTCGGAATCGTTGTTGCACATCCAGTAATTGGAACTCAGGGTGGAGATGAGATAAACCCCGGAGTCCGCCATCATTTTCAGGGCTTCGGCATCTGCCAGGGTGCCGTGCTCGATGGTGCGCACCCCTGCGCGCACGGCGTTTTTGATTCCCTGTGCCCCGTGGGCGTGGGCGGCCGTGTGCTTGCCTGCCTTTTGACCTTCATTGACCACGGCCCGTATTTCGTCAACATCGAGCTGGGCGGCACCGGGTATGCCGCCCGGGTTCATGATGGCGCCAGTGGCCATGACCTTGAGCACGTCAGCGCCTTCCTTGATCTGCTCTCTGGCGGCCCTGCGGTTTTCATCCACGCCGTCTGCCTCCCGGTACAGGCCCTTGAAATACTCACTGCCGGCGGACAGCATACAGATGATTTTTCCGGAAGCCAGGATGCGTGGGCCCGGAATCAGGCCTTCTTCCACGGCCCTTTTGACGGCAATGTCGATGTAATTGGCAGAGCCTGCGTTTCTCACTGTGGTGATGCCGGATCTGAGCGTGTTGGCCATCTCCCGGGCAGCGCGCAGGGTTCTGAGCTTGTCCTCCACCAGGCTTTCATGACAGGTGTCGGCCATGCCGTGCATGTCCAGGTGAATATGGGCGTCGATTAACCCGGGCATGACAAATTTGCCAGACAGATCATGGCGCACCGCATCTTCCGGGATCTTTACCTGTCCATTGGGGCCGGCTGCAGCAATTTGGTTGTTTTCAAACACCAGCACGGCATCCGGCAGGCATTGTCCCAGTCCGTCAATCAGGCTCATTTTTTCCAGTACCGTATGCATACCGGCTCCTTGTGCAAAATCATGCCCGGCAGGGGTTATTTGGGATATCCATACCGGGCCTGGGGTTTTTGGGGCAAACAGCTGTTTTATCCGATCATTTCCCTGTTAAGGCGGAGTTGAGATAATTTTCATTAGTATCAGTATGATAAGCAGAAGTCAATCCTTGTCAAGACCCGGGTATCTTTGATTTGAAATTTGTGTGTTCTCTCTGTATAAAGATTATTTTAACCCGCAGTGAAAGGATGTTTTGTTCATGGCGTATTTTAACCGGGGCAATGCCCGAATTTACTATGAGGACAAAGGAACCGGCGAGCCGGTGATTGCCGTGGCCGGGCTCATGGAAAACACTGCTTACTGGGATCTGACCGGTGTGGCAGACAAGATTGCGCAGCATTTCCGGTTTGTGGCAATGGATATGCGCGGTCACGGCTATACTGAGGCGGAAGATGATCCCCCGGGTTTTGACTGTGAGACCGTGGGCGAAGATATCATCGCCCTGGCTGATCATCTGGGCCTGGACCGGTTTCATCTGCTGACCCATTCAACCGGCGGGTTTGCCGGGGTGCGTTATGCAATGAAGGACTGCTCCAGGTTTGCCTCCCTGATTTTGACCAACACCGCCTCGGTGACCTCCCCGGTGCCCGGCGACCGGCAGACCATTGACCAGTTTCACGATAATTTTGCCGCATTGTTTGAAAAACTGGACTGGGAGACCATGATCGCGGGGTTAAAAGACAGGCCCGGCCCGTTTTTCCGGGGTATTGTTGAATCAGAGAACATTGACGAGATGCTTGCCACCGCCCTTTCCATGGCAAGGCGAAACAACCGGTTTGTGATCGCAGAATTCGTGCGCAGCTTCTATAAGGATCCGGATCCCAGGGTTGAAGGCCTCCGGCGGATATCGTGTCCGGTGCTCATTGTTGGTGCGCAAAAGGATGATTTGTTCGTGGAATCCAGCCGGCTGATGGCAAAAGAAATCCCAGGCGCACAGCTTTTGGAATATGAGGGCATCGGGCATATGACCGCCATTGAGGCCCCACGGCGGCTGGCATCGGATGTGCTGGATTTCCTGCACAGCCTGAATTGATTTGGGATGCATGAAAAACCGGTATGAGTATTACACCCGATCGCCAGGGTTGTTCATCATCTCCATGAGTTCCTGCTCGGACACATCAGTCCAGAGTTCGTAGGCTTCGGCAACGGCAAAGGATCTGCCGGAGCGGATATTTGCGCAATAAAGCCGGTCCACCTTTTCAGCGGCGGCCTCTGCGGCCTGGCGGTGGGCCGTTGGCACGGCCACGAACACCTGCCGGGCGCCTGCCTTTTTTACTGCGTCAATGGCGCAAAACATGGTAAATCCAGAGGCCAGCCCGTCGTCGACAAGGATTGCGCTGCGATCCGAAAGATCCGGAAAAGGCCGCTGCCCCCGAAGTGTGCGGCTCCGGCGGCTGACCTTTTCCTTTGTTTCGGCAATGCCTTCTTTCATCTGTTGGTTTGTCAGGTTCAGCCGGGCCAGCAGCATTTCATTGAACCGCATGCTCCCGTCAAAGGCAATGGCCCCGTAGCCGGCCTCGGTGTTCCACGGCAGTGTGATTTTGCTGACCACGGCCACGTCAAAGGCCGCTCCCAGTTGTTGCGCCACCACCTGTCCCACCGGCACGCCGCCTGCGGGAACCGCCAGCACAATGGCATCGGACCATGCCTCTTTTTGAAGCATTTGCCCCAGCACCTGCCCGGCGTGCTGCCGGCTGCGAAACACCAGCCGTTTTTCCGCAAGCTCGGGCAGGGAAATGATTTTCTCTGTCATGGGCACTCCTGTCTGTCGGTTAAAAGAGTTGTTTCCGGATTTGAAAAATCAGCCCGCCATGTACATGTTTATGGCTACAGGCAAAATATGGCCTGCAAATCTGTTTTTTTCAAACACCCGTCTCAAGGAGGAAGGAAATGAAAAAATCGTTTCAGATCATTTGCTGTGCTGTTGTGTTTGTGCTCGGGTCCCTGTCTTTGGTTTATGCCCACTGCGAGATTCCCTGCGGCATATATGATGATCCGGCCAGAATCGAGCTGATGCGCGAGCATATCACCACCATCGAGCGCTCCATGGACCAGATCCACGTTATTTCAAAGCATATGAAGGATGCCGGCGTGGAACATCACAACCAGATGGTGCGCTGGGTGATCAACAAGGAAGACCATGCAGGCAAGCTCCAGCACATTGTTTCCCGGTATTTTATGACCCAGCGCATTTCTGCGGGTGATGAAAAATACGCGGAAAAAATTTCGGTTCTCCACCAGATCCTGGTCGAGGCCATGAAATGCAAGCAGACCGTTGATACCGGCCATGTGGAAAAATTGCGCGACCTGGTGGACCGGTTTGAAACCCTTTATCTCAAATAGCCGGTACCAGCCCGGCATCCGCCACATGGTTTCTGTATTCGTCCGGATCCGGGATGCGTCCCAGAATGGCAGACACGGCCGCAAGCTCCGCCGAACCCAGATAGACTTGGCAGTTATTTCCCATGCGGTGGGGAAAGTTCCGGGTGGAGGTGGAAACCACCACCGCACTGTCTGCCACCCGTGCCTGGTTGCCCATGCATAAAGAGCAGCCCGGCACTTCCATGCGGGCCCCGGCCCGGCCGTAGGTGTAAAACCACCCCTGATGCCGGAGGTGGCGGGCGGCCAGCCGGGTGGGCGGAGCGATCCACAGGCGAACAGGCACGGCCCCGCCGGCGTTTTCAAGGATTTTGCCCGCGTTTTCCATCTGGGAAATATCGGTCATGCACGAGCCGATAAACACCTCGTCTATAGGTGTGCCCGCGATTTGGGAAAGCTGACGCACGTCATCAGGGTCATTGGGACAGGCCGCGATGGGCTCGGTTATCCGGCTCAGATCCACTTCCAGGTCAGCCGCGTATTGGGCGTCTGCATCAGCGTGGAGAAGCTGCGGGTCGTCTATCCAGGCCTGCATTTTCTCCATGCGGGCCTCAATGGTGTTGCGGTCGCCGTAACCTTCCCGGACCAGCAGGGACAAAATTTCGATGTTCTGTTTGAGAAATTTTGCCACCGGCTTTTCATCCAGGCTGATCACGGCGGCTGCAGCCGAGCGCTCGGCTGCGGCATTGGTGAGTTCATAGGCCGCGGTCACCGGCAGGTGAGACAAGCCTTCCATTTCCATGATCCGGCCGGAAAATATGTTTTTCTTGCCGGATTTTTCCACATTGAGCAGTCCCTGCTCAATGGCTGCATAGGGCACGGCATTGACCACGTCCCGGATGGTGAGCCCTTGTGCCGGTGTTCCGGTAAAGCGCACCCGCACGGACTCGGGCATGTCCAGAGGCATAAACCCGATGGCCGCGGCAAAGGCCACCAGCCCGGAGCCGGCCGGAAAGCTTATGCCAACGGGAAATCGGGTGTGGGAATCACCGCCCGTGCCCACGGTGTCTGGCAGCAGCATGCGGTTTAACCACGAATGGATGATCCCGTCTCCCGGGTGCAGGGCCACGCCCTTGCGCTGTTTGATAAATTGGTGCAGGCTTTCCTGCATTTTAATGTCCACGGTCCTGGGGTAGGCTGCAGTGTGACAAAAGGACTGCATCACCAGATCTGCGTTAAACTGCAGACAGGCCAGTTCCTTTAACTCATCGCGGGTCATGGGCCCGGTGGTGTCCTGGGAGCCCACGGTGGTCATTTTGGGCTCGCAGTACTGGCCCGGCCGCACACCGTCTTTCCCGCAGGCCCGGCCCACCATTTTCTGGGCCAGGGTGTAGCCGCGGGGGCTTTTTCCGGGCTGCACCGGCCGGCAAAAGATTTCCGATGGCCCCAGGGCCAGACGTGTTCGCGTTTTTTCTGTAAGCGTGCGGCCGATGATCAGGGGGATGCGTCCGCCGGCCCGGACCTCGTCTAAGATGGTGGCGGGCTTGAGGGAGAACTCTGCCACGGTTTTGCCGGTGTCCGCATTTTCAATCACGCCTTCATGGGGCCGGATTACCAGCACATCGCCGTTTTCAATGCCGGATACGTCGCATTCAATAGGCAGGGCACCGGCGTCTTCCAGGGAGGTGAAAAAGATCGGTGCGATCTTACCGCCCATGACCACCCCGCCCCGGCGCTTGTTGGGCACGTGGGGGATGTCATCTCCGATATGCCACAAAAGCGAGTTGGCAGCTGACTTGCGTGATGAGCCCGTGCCCACCACGTCGCCTACAAAAGCCAGGGGATGGCCCTTTTGCCGGAGTTCAGCCATGGTTTCCAGGGGCTTTTCAATGCGGTTTCTGAGCATGGCCGTGGCATGCAAGGGGATATCCGGCCGGCTCCAGGCTTCTGAGGCAGGAGAGAAATCGTCGGTGTTGATTTCGCCCTCCACCTTGAAGGCCGTGACTGTGATGGTTTCCGGCACTTGCGGAGCGCGCAGAAACCATGCGGCTTCAGCCCATGCATCAATGACCCCCCGGGCCTGGTTGTTGACTGCGGATTTTTCAAACACCTTTTCAAAGGCGTCAAAAATCAGGGTCGTGGCCGCCAGTGCGTCTGCGGCCTTTGAGCACAGCTGCAGGTCATCGAGCAGTTCAATTAAGGGGTCAATGTTAAAGCCCCCGCCCATGGTGCCAAGCAGATACACGGCCTGCTCTGCGGACACCATTGGCGAGGATTTTTCTCCCCGGGCAAGGGCGGCCAGAAAATGGGCCTTGATTTTGGCGGCTTCATCGACCCCGGCCGGCACCCGGCCGGCAATCAGGTCATAGACAAGCCCGGGATCAGCATCTTGCGGATTTTGTAAAAGTTCGGTCAAATCCGCTGTCTGCCCGGCATCCAACGGCTTTGGCGGTATGCCCAGGGCGTTTCTCTCCTGCTGATGTGCGAGATAGTTGTTTATCATGCTGTTTTCATTTTCCGTTTTGTCATTCATTCAATGCGGTTTCCTGCGGCATATCCCTTGTGAACGGCGTCAAAGGCCATGCCGATGTTTTCGGCATCCCCGGCAATGCTAAAAGCAATGCCCATATCCCTGAGCCGGTCTGCCAGGGCATTGTCAGACCTGGCCCCGACGCAGAGCACAACCGTGTCTGCTTCTATTTCCGTGGCCTGGCCCTCCTGCTGCTCGACCCGGATGCCGGTTTTGGTGATTTCCAGGGCCCGGGTGGCGGTCATGGGCTGGATGCCGAACCTGGAGACATCCTGCATCATGCCCCAGCGGGTGGTTTTGCCAAAATCTTTTCCGATTTTGTCCATCATTTCAAGGAGCGTGACTTCCTTGGTGCCCTTAACACAGTACTCGTATAGGGTGTCTGCGTCTTCAGCCCGGTTGATGAGCAGAAATTTCATGGTTTCTCCGTCCAGTGTGCCCTTTTCCGCCAGAAACAGGGCGGTTTCCACGCCCACGGCGCCGCCGCCGACCACCACAACGCGTTTTCCCGTATACACCTTTCCAGCCAGCACGTCCCAGGCCTGTACCACGTGACCCAGTTCCACGCCTGCAATGGGCGGGGTCATGGGTTCGGCGCCGGTGGCCAGCACCACGTGATCCGGTTTCTGCTGCTCAATCAAAGCTTTGTCCACGGCCGTGTCCAGGTGTACTTCGATGTTGCGGCACCGGACCTGCTGTTCCAGGTCCCTTGCCAGCTGGGCGAACTCGTCTCTGCCCGGAGGTGCGGCCGCAAGGTAGAGCTGGCCGCCCAGGCGGCCGGATTTTTCATACAATGCCACCAAATGGCCCCGGTCTGCCGCGGCAATGGCTGCGTTCATCCCCGCGGCCCCGCCGCCGATGACCATGACTTTTTTGGGCTTGTCTGAGGGCTTGACCGCGGCTTCATGCTCATGGCCGGCCATGGGGTTGCAGAGGCATTCCACGTGTTTTAACTGAAACAGGTTGTCAAAACAGCCCTGGGCGCAGGCCACGCAGTGAACGATCTGGTTTTCTTTTCCCTGTTTGGCTTTCTGCGGTAGGTTGGGGTCGGCGATCAGGCTGCGGCCCATGGCCACCATGTCGCACATGCCGTCTGCGATCATGTCCCTTGCCGTGTGCGGGTCATTGATGCGATGGCTGGCGATTACAGGCACGTCCACGGCCTCCTTGATGCCCCGGGAAAGATAGGCAAACGCCCCCCTGGGCACGGCCGTGGTGATCTGAGGCACCCGGGCCTCGTGCCAGCCTACGTTGATGCACAGGGCATCGACGCCGGCCTGGGAGATCAGGGCCTTTGCATATTCTCGCAGCTCGTCTCTGCCCTGGCCTTCAGGCATGAAGTCATTGCCGTTCATGCGCACGATCAGGGGGAAATCCGGGCCCACCTGTTTGCGGATGGCGCGCATCACCTCGATGCCGAAGCGGATACGGTTTTCAAAGCTGCCGCCGTATTCATCCTCACGCTTGTTGGTCAAAGGCGAGAGAAATTCGCTGATGAGATAGCCTGTTCCGTGAAGCACCTCCACGGCGTCAAACCCGGCTTCTTTGACCCGCCTGGCGGCCTGTGTGAAATTGTCCACGATCTGCTTGATTTCCGGGATTTCAAGGGCGTGCGGGGTTTCCCGGGTCATCCGGGAAGCCACCGCGGACGGGGCCACCGGCTGCTGGCCGTTTAGGAAAAACGACATGTTGTAGCGGCCCGCATGGTTGAGCTGCACTGCGTTTTTGGCCCCGTTTTCCCGGATCACACCAGCGAGTTTGGCCAGCCCGGCCACGAATTCGTC
This sequence comes from Desulfosalsimonas propionicica, assembly GCF_013761005.1. Lineage (NCBI taxonomy): Bacteria > Pseudomonadati > Thermodesulfobacteriota > Desulfobacteria > Desulfobacterales > Desulfosalsimonadaceae > Desulfosalsimonas > Desulfosalsimonas propionicica. Next base: position 31,313 of record NZ_JACDUS010000010.1, on the reverse strand, counting down.
CTTGTGGGCACCGATGTTTAAAGAGTTTCCGGAAAGTTCGTCCACTGTAGCATATCCCACACAGATCATGCCGGCCCCGCCTTTGGCGCGTTGCCGGTAAAATGCCAGAATCTGTTCGGTTACCTGGAAATTGTCGGCCATGCCAAGGTGCATGGCCGGAAGATAGATCCGGTTGTCCACCTGCATGCTGTTGATGGAAATCGGATTAAACAGCGGGTCCTGTATCATTGCTCCCCCTTTTATCGAAATTGGGTTAAAAAAATAAAAAATTCCTTATTCCTGCGGCTGCAGTTAAGGATAAAAGCCGCTTGTTTCTAAGGCTGCCGGATATCTGCGATCAAAGCCTCGATGTGATCCACGGCATCTGTCACATAAGCGTCCCTGCCTGTGACCCGGGCCAGGATGCCCCCGCCTTCAAACAGCGAAAGAATCAGCCCGGCAGTGCGCTGCGCATCGGTCTCCGGCCGGATTTCACCGGTTTCAATGCCCCGGCTGATCAGGCCGGCCAGGCGGTTTTTCAGTAAACCAACGGTTTCGGCCACGCGCCGGCAAAGCGCCGGGTGCGTGTCGTCCGCCTCTGTGGCGGTGTTGACGATGGGACATCCCCCGTAAGCGCAGGTATGGGCATAAAGCTTGCGAAAGACCGCCGGGCAGACCCCGAGTTTTTCGCCCGGTGTGTGGGCCCGGGCCAGTTCCCGGGCGAAAATCCGGTTGAGAAATGCGGCATGATAGTCGTAGACCGCCAGTATCAGCTCATCCTTGTTTTTAAAATTGCCGTAAATGCCGCCCTTGGTCAGGCCGGTAGCAGCAGTAAGTTCGGCAATGGAGGTGCCTGCCACCCCTTTTTTGTTGATCAGGGGTGCGGCTTTTTCGATGATGCGCCGCCGGGTGCGCTCGGATTTGCCATACCTGTTGGTTTCCATGCTCCTTTTTCTAATACCGGTCGGTATATTTTGTCAATGCGCAATCCGGTCCTTTATGTCAGCAGGGGCTTTTTTCCGGGGCGGTAATGTGGTAAGAAGATTTCATTCACATCCCGGACAGATCCCGGACAGGGGGTGGGGAAATACTGCGGCAAAAGGAGGCGTTTTTGGAAAAAGGATATATCCAGGTTTATACCGGCAACGGCAAGGAAAAGATCACCGCAGCCCTGGGCCTGGCCCTGCGCGCGGCCGGATCCGGGCTCAGGGTATACATCGCCCGGTTCATGGAAAAGGGCCACTACAGTGAAATCCGGGCCCTGGAGCGGCTCTCTGACCGGATTGCCGTGGAGCAGTTCGGTACGGGCTGTTTTGTGCCGGGCAAGCCTGATGCGGCGGATTTTGAGGCCGCCGGAAAGGGGCTGGATGCGGCCCGGCAGGCCATGCTTTCCGGTGACTATGACATGGTGGTGCTTGAAGAGGTCAATCTGGCCTATGAAAGCAAAATTATCTCAGAGCAGGATCTCATGGATTTTGTATCCGCCAAACCCGACGGGGTGGAGTTGGTGCTCACCGGCCGCGGCGGGGCCCCGGGCGTTTTGGAACGGGCTGATCTGATCACTGACATAAAGCCGGTGCGCCATTATTTTGAGCAGGGCGTGGGCGCGTGCACCGGAATCGAGAGCTGAGCAAATGGACGGCAGAGAAATTCATCTTGTGCTGGGCGGCTGCAGAAGCGGAAAAAGCAGTCGCGCCTTGGATCTGGCAGATGCCCGGACCGCGGAGAAAAATATTTTCGTGGCCACGTGCATGCCTGCAGACGATGAAATGCAGGCCCGGGTGGTGCGCCACCAGCAGGAGCGGGATCCGAAGTGGCAGACCGTGGAAGAGCCCCTGGAACTGGCCCGGGTCATCCGGGAGCACGGCCGGCCCCGGGGCGCGGACGTGATTCTGGTGGATTGCCTGACTCTCTGGATTTCAAATCTCATGGCCCGTTATGAAGATGATGACAAGGTCATGGAACAGGTGGGGGATCTGGGCCGTGCCCTGGGCGATGCTGCCTGTCCGGTGTTTTTGGTTTCAAATGAGGTGGGCGGCGGTATTGTGCCGGAAAATGCCATGGCCCGGCGCTTTCGGGATCTGGCCGGGTTTGTTAACCAGCACACGGCCCGGTGTGCACGGCGGGTGACCTGGATGGTGGCCGGCATTGCCGTGGAGATCAAGTAGTGGCGGGTATATCCGGCCACTGAAGTTCAAACCGGCGGGTTTCTCCGGGTTTCGGACCGGCCTGATCTGCCAGAAACGTGCGTTCCCAGAACTGTAGCCGGCCGTTTTTGTCCAGGATAAGGGCCGAGGAACACCGGGTTCCGTAAACGGGGCTGACAACAAAGACCGGTGAAAGGGTCCGCTCCCAGTCTTTGCCCACGCCCGTGTCCGGCAGGTGGTCGTTTGCCGCGGGTCTGGGATCGTAGAGCAGGTCCAGCACTGCGTGGGGCTCGATAACGGGGCTGGCTTCGATCAGTGCGGCGAGTTTTTGCTTCATGGTGCTGACCTTTGGCCAGGGGGTGTCGAGCAGGTGGTTGCTGATGCCGTGGATGCCTGCCTTAAGCCTGACAACGCCGCTGTTTTTGTTGGAATACCACCATATCTCATTGAGCCGTCCCGCCAGCAGGTTAAACCCGCAATATTGATCCCGCTGCTTTTCCACTTCGGCAAGATAGCGTTCAGGCCGCCTGTCTCCGGCCAGAAAGTCGCGGACCAGCTGCCCCCTGGATTTGCCCCATGGGGTCATGGCAGACGGATCCCGGTAATTGGTCACCGCCGCGATCCTGCCGCCGGGCGTGACCCCGAGCCATGTGCCCCGGCTCTGCAGATCCCGGCCGGCCAGGATATAGGGGTGATCCTCCCAGAAATCCAGGGCCGCAGTGGGCCGGCTGTAGAATTCATCCCGGTTGGCCGCGATGATCAGCGGGTATTCCGGGTGGGCGTCTATGGCGATAACAATGAGGCACATGGCAGGCTCGGCTTTCTTGTTTCTGCTTGTATTTGCAGCGCAAATCTGATAATAATGTCGTTTTATAAAATTAACAATAAAATAAGCGGGTTTGTGCCTGTTTTACCCTATCCCGGATTGCGGGATATTCAACAGGATACCAACGTGGATACAATAGCAATGAGGAGGCGGATATGCAAGAGGTGGTGATCGTCAGCGGCGCCCGAACCCCGGTGGGCGCATTCGGCGGATCGCTCAAGGATGTCACGGCAGTTGAACTGGGCAGCCTCGCGATAAAGGAAGCAGTGAAACGCGCCGGGCTGAGGCCGGCATTAAGCGATGAAATGAAAGACGGAGCGCCTGATCCGTTCAAGGGTCAGCCTCCGGTGGAACTGGAATCCGCCGGCGCTCAGTGGGATGATAACGCCCGGGAAGTGGCATTTGACGAAGTGATCATGGGAAATGTCCTGATTGCCGCCCAGGGTCAGAACCCGGCGCGCCAGGCCATGATCCGCGCGGGCATGCCCAAGGAAACACCGGGATTTACCATCAACAAGGTCTGTGCCTCCGGATTAAAGGCCATTGCCTTGGCCGCTTCGTCGATTATGTGCGGCGAGGCCGAAGCCATTGTGGCCGGCGGCCAGGAAAGCATGAGCTGTGCGCCCATGGCCCTTCCCAAGGCCCGGTGGGGACATCGCATGGAGGTCACCGGCAAGGGCGAAGTTCTGGATTTGATGGTGTATGACGGTTTGTATGAAATTTTTTACGGCTATCACATGGGCGTGACCGCGGAAAATATCGTGGAAAAATACGGGATTTCCCGTCAGGAGCAGGATGAGCTGTCTGTTTTGAGCCACAACCGGGCCAGGGCGGCCATTTCCGACGGGACCTTTGCAAAGGAAATCGTGCCTGTGACCATCAAAACCCGAAAAGGGGATGTAGTGGTCGACACAGACGAACGGCCCATGGAAACCAATATGGAAAAAATGGCCAAGCTCAAGCCGGTGTTTAAAAAAGACGGCTCTGTCACTGCGGGCAACGCTTCGGGGGTCAATGACGGGGCTGCGGCAGTGGTGCTGATGAGCGCCCAAAAGGCCGAATCACTGGGCCTTGCCCCTCTTGCCAAAATCAAGGCATTTGCATCCGGCGGCGTGGATCCGGCTTACATGGGGCTGGGTCCCATTCCGGCTATCCGCAAGGTGCTGCGCCAAACCGGCATGAGCATTGATGACCTGGAGATCATTGAGTTAAACGAAGCCTTTGCGTCCCAGGCCCTGGCGTGCATGAAGGAACTCGGTATTGACACCCAAAAGCCCAATCAGTACGGAAGCGGCATCTCCCTGGGCCATCCCATCGGATGCACCGGTGCCCGGCAGATGGTGACCGCCATTCACATGATGCGCGACAAAAGCGCCAAAAACGCCCTGATTTCCATGTGCATCGGCGGCGGCATGGGCATGGCGATGATTATTGAGGCGTAGGCAAAACAGCATATTCCCACAAAGGCCACAGGAGTGGATCCATGACGACCATTGAATCGATCAGCAGAAAAATCGGAACACTTGTCATTTTCGGGGTGCCTGTGATTATCGGCGGCGGCATTGTTTATTATTTTGCCCAGAGCTTTCCGGCCATGTATGTCTTTGAGGTGGTGCTGCTGCTGGCCGCCCTCGGGTTTGTCAGCAAATTGTGATGCTTTTGCCGGTCACTGCAAAAATGCCGCATCCGGGTATTTTTGCAGTGATTTTTTTGCCGCCTGCAACAGCACGACACATCTGAAATAATCAGATTTTTTACGGTACCATCAAAAATCATCATTCAAAAAAGTCTTTTTGTTTTTTTGTAAACACGGTGCCTGCCAAATCCAGCCAAGTCCTCTGCCATTGGCAAGATCAGGATTGGTGCGGATTTCGGCCGGCCCTGACCAGGAGTTGAAATGAGCGATATCCAGCAGCGCATCGATGGGATAAGCATCGACAGCGAGATGAAGCAGTCTTATCTCGATTATGCCATGAGCGTGATCATCGGCAGGGCCCTGCCCGATGTGCGCGATGGATTAAAACCGGTCCACCGGCGCATTATGTTTGCCATGCGCGAGCTGCGCAATGACTGGAACAAGCCCTACAAGAAATCGGCCCGTATTGTGGGTGACGTCATTGGTAAGTATCATCCCCACGGCGATTCCGCGGTTTATGACGCTACCGTGCGCATGGCCCAGAAATTCACCCTGCGTTATCCCTTTGTCGACGGGCAGGGCAACTTCGGCTCCGTGGACGGCGATCCCCCGGCGGCCATGCGTTATACGGAAGTGCGCATGACCCGGCTGGCCCACCAGATGCTCGAAGACATTGACAAGGAGACGGTGGACTGGCAGCTCAACTATGATGAAACACTAAACGAACCCATGGTGCTGCCCGCCAAGGTTCCGTCTTTGCTGTTAAACGGTTCATCGGGCATTGCCGTGGGCATGGCTACCAATATTCCGCCCCACAATCTAAACGAACTGGCAGAGGCCATCAAGGCGCTGATTGACAACAGCGAGCTGAGTGTCAACGAACTCATCGAGTATCTGCCAGGCCCGGATTTTCCCACCGGCGGCATCATCTACGGCACCGAAGGCATCCGGCAGGCCTACCAGACCGGCCGGGGCAAACTGCGCATCCGGGCGCGCATCGATATTGAACGGGACAAGAAAAACAACAGCGACATTATCATTGTCAAGGAACTGCCTTACCAGGTCAACAAGGCGACTTTGATCGAGAAAATGGTGCATCTGGTAAAGGATCGCCAGATCGAGGGGGTTCGCTATATCCGGGACGAGTCCGACAAGGAGGGCATCCGGGTGGCCATTGCCCTTAAAAAAGATCAGGTGGCCGAAGTGGTGCTAAACCTGCTCTATAAACACACCCCACTGGAGAGCAACTTCGGCATCATTTTCCTGGCTGTGGTCAACCGGCGGCCCGAACTGATGAATCTCAAGGAAATGCTTGAGCATTTCATCGTCCACCGTAAGGAAATCATCATCCGCCGGACCCGCTATGATCTGAAAAAGGCAGAGGCCCGGGCCCATATTCTGGAGGGGCTGATCATTGCCCTGGACAACATCGACGAGGTCGTGGCCCTGATCCGGGCCGCGGCATCGCCTGCGGAGGCCAAAGCCCAGCTCATGGAGCGTTTTTCCCTGTCTGACGCCCAGTCCCAGGCAATCCTGGATATGCGTCTGCAGCGCCTGACCGGACTTGAACGCGACAAGATCAAGCAGGAGCACGTGGAAATTCTCCAGGCCATTTCCAGATACAAGGAGATCCTGTCCAGCGAACGACTGGTGCTGCAGCTGATCAAGGATGAGCTTACGGAAATCCAGCAGACATTCGGGGATAAGCGGTTGACAAAGATCGTGTCCGAAACCCGGGAGATCACCTTAGAGGACATGATCGTACAGGAAGAGATGGTGGTGACCATCACCACGGCCGGCTATATCAAGCGCAATCCCATCACCCTATACCGCAAGCAGCACCGGGGCGGCAAGGGTAAGACCGGCATGGGCACCAAGGAAGAGGATCTGGTTTCGCACCTGTTTGTGGCCTCCACCCATCACACGTTTATGTTTTTTACCAACCAGGGCCGGGTTTACTGGTGCAAGGTTTATGACATTCCCCAGGGCGGGCGTACCAGCAAGGGCAAGGCCATTGTCAATCTGCTCAATTTTGCCGCCGATGAGCGCTTGACCACGGTGCTTGCCGTGCCTGAATTTTCCCCCGGCAATTACGTGCTCATGGCCACCCGTCAGGGTGTGGTGAAAAAGACCGATATCATGGCGTTTTCCAGGCCCCGGGCCGGGGGCATCATCGCCATTAACCTGCCTGAGGGCGACGAACTCATGGCTGCCCGGTTAACCGACGGCACCCGTCAGGTATTTTTGTGCACCCTGTTTGGCAAGTCGATCCGGTTTCCGGAAACCGACATCCGGGCTTCGGGACGCATTTCCCGGGGAGTGCGGGGAATGCGTCTTGTCAGCGGCGACCGGCTGGTTGGCATGGAAGTGCTCACTTACGGCCAGACCCTTCTGACGGCAACCGAAAACGGTTACGGCAAGCGCACCTCCATTGACGAGTACCCGGTGCAGAAACGGGGCGGCAAGGGCGTGATCACCATCAAAACCAACGAGAGAAACGGCCGGGTGGTGACCATCCTGGTGGTCTCAGACGAAGACGAGATCATGCTGGTCACAGATGCCGGAAAGATCATCCGCCTGGCCATTGGCGATATATCAGTGATCAGTCGCAACACCCAGGGAGTCAAGCTCATCGACATTGAAGCAAGCGAACGACTGGTAAGTGCCGCGCGGCTGGCTGAGCAGGAGGATGCGGAAGTCATTGCGGATGATGAGGCAGGCGACGATACAGATGAAGGGTAAACAGATGACAAAGCCCCGGAGGAGGCTTATATTATAGAATGAATGACGCGGAAAATGTGAAAATCGGAATTGTGGGTGCCGGAAGCTGGGGCACGGCCATTGCGGGAATGCTCGGGGAAAAGGGCTACAAACTCGACCTGTGGGCCTGGGAGCCCGAGGTCTGCGCCAGTATTACAGAAAAACGGGAAAACGATTTATTTTTGCCCGGGGTCAGGTTATCGGAAAATATCCGGGTTTCCAATGACCTGGACAGCGTGACCGGCGGCAAAGACCTGGTGGTTTTTGTGGTGCCCTCCCACGTGATGCGGGAGGTGGCTGCCCGGGCGGCTCAAAGCCTGGCTGCGGACACGGTGCTGGTTTCAGCGGCCAAGGGCATCGAGAACAAGACGCATCTGACCATGACCGGGGTACTGGCTGAAGTGCTGCCGGAACACAAGGATCGGGTGGCTGTTGTTTCCGGGCCCAGTTTTGCCGCGGAAGTGGCCCGGGGCCTGCCCACGGTGGTGGCCGCGGCCGCCCCGGATCCGGAGGTGGCGGCGTTTCTCCAGCAGGTTTTTTCCACCCCGTTTTTTCGGGTATACACCAATACCGATGTCATGGGCGTGCAGCTGGGCGGGGCGGTCAAAAACGTCATCGCCATTGCCTCTGGCATTGTTGACGGCCTGGAGCTGGGGTTAAACAGCCGGGCGGCCCTGATCACCCGCGGATTGACCGAAATCCGGCGGCTGGGGCTCAAGCTCGGGGCCAATGCGCACACGTTTGCGGGCTTAAGCGGGGTTGGCGACCTGGTGCTGACATGCACCGGTGCTTTGAGCCGAAACCACACAGTGGGCAAGATGATCGGGCAGGGAAAGAGCCTGGATGAGATTTTATCCAGCATGTCCATGGTGGCCGAAGGGGTGCGCACCGCCAGGTCTGTCTATAACCTGTCGAATAAAATCAACGTGGAAATGCCCATTGCCCATTCGGTCTACCAGGTACTCTACGAGTCGTTAAAACCCGGTGAGGCGGTATACCAGCTAATGACCCGGACTCTGAAGTCAGAACTCGAGGACGTAGAGTAAATTTTTGAAAACCGTTGCCGTTTCATTTCAAGTAAAGGCAGATGGCGCGCGATTCGCACAAAGGTGAAGGTCACCGCCGGCGTTTGCGGGAAAAATTCCTGGACGCCGGATTGCCGGGATTCCATGACTACGAAGTGGTGGAGCTGCTGCTGACGCTGGCAACCCCGCAGAAAGACTGCAAGGATGCCGCCAAAGCCGCAATAAAGCGTTTTGAGACCCTGGCCGGGGTTCTGGATGCGCCAGTGGAGGCCTTGTGCGAAATCAAGGGCATCGGACCCAAAAATGTCTTTGGCATCAAGCTGGTGCCGGCCGTGGCCGAGCGCTACCTGGAGAAAAAGATCAACAACACCGACCCGGTGAGCAACGCGTCCGCGCTGTTTGATTACCTGTACCAGAGCATGGCCGGAAGGGGTCGGGAGTGTTTCAAAGTACTGTTTCTGGATGCCAAAAACCGGGTGCAGGCCACGGAAATTCTGTTTGAAGGCACCCTGACCGCAGGCGCCGTCTATCCCCGGGAAGTTGTGAAACGGGCCCTGGAATACCGGGCCGCATCCGTGATTTTTGCCCACAATCACCCTTCCGGGGACCCGGAGCCCTCGTCAGCCGACATGGCCATTACCCGCAGGCTGATTTTTGCCTGTCTGAGCATGAATATTACGGTCCATGAGCATTTGATTATCGGCGACCGCCGGTATTACAGTTTTGCCGACGCCGGCCACATCGCCAGCATGTGCCGGCAGTATGAACAGGAGCTGGCCAGGTTTACGGCAAATCCATGAATGATTCTCCGCATCAGCCGCAGTGTTTCGGCATTCTCGGGCAGGTGTTTCCGGTTGGTGAAGACGGACTGCGCCACAGCCCGGAAGAATGCATGGTCTGCGTGCACAAAACCGAATGCCTGAAAACGGCTGTTTCAGAAGACGGCGGCCTTCAGGTGGCTGAGGAAAAAATCGACCGGGCCTGGCAGGCCCGCAGGATCGGCTTTTTTCAGCGCTGGGCCCGGAAAAAATCCATTCATCGGCAGAAAAAGGACCAGGGCGGTAAAACGCCCTGAAAACCGTGCAAGGAGGGAGATACCCATGTATTCCATCAAGGAACTGGATCTTCAGGGCAAACGCGTACTGGTGCGGGTGGATTTCAATGTCCCCTTAGATGAGCATCAAAACATCACCGATGACACCCGGATCAAGGCAGTGCTTCCCACGTTGCAGTATATCCTGGATCACCAGGGCCGGCTGGTGATCATGAGCCACATGGGCCGGCCCAAGGGAAAAGCCGTGGACAAGCTGAGCCTGGCGCCGGTGGCCAAGCGCCTGGGCCGGCTTCTGGAGCAGGAAGTGGTCATGGCCGAAGACTCCATCGGCGATGATGTGGAAAAACAGGTCAACGGCCTGGAAGACGGCCAGGTGATACTGCTGGAAAATTTGCGGTTTTATCCGGGAGAAGAGGCCAATGATCCGGACTTTGCCCGGCAGTTGGCCGCCCTGGGCGATGTCTATATCAATGACGCTTTTGCGGTATGCCACCGGGCCCACGCGTCAGTGGAAGCCATTGTAAGCCATTTTCCCGAGACTGCGGCCGGGTTTCTGCTGCTAAAGGAACTCAAGTATTTCAAGGATGCCATGGAAAAACCCCGGCGTCCGTTTGTGGCTATCATCGGGGGTGCCAAGGTGTCTTCGAAGTTCGGGGCCCTGGAAAACATGCTGCCGCGGGTCAACAAGTTTATCATCGGCGGGGCCATGGCCAATTCGTTTCTCAAAAGCATGGGTTTTGCCGTGGGCCGTTCAAAGGTGGAAGAAGACCTGGTGGAGGCCGCGGGCGCGCTTCGCCAGCGGGCCCTTCGTGAGGGCGTAAAGTTCTATCTGCCCGTGGATGCGGTTGTGGCCCCGGAGCCCGGGCCCAATGTGGAGACCAAGATCGTTCCCATCCAGGAGATTCCGGAAAACTGGATGGCTCTGGATATCGGGCCGGCAACATCCCGGCTGTTTGACGAGGCCCTGTATAACGCCAAGACAATTGTGTGGAACGGTCCCATGGGCATGTTTGAAATCGACGCCTTCAGCCGGGGCACCATTTCCATGGTTTACAGCGTGGCCGATTCCTATGCCCTTTCCATCGTGGGCGGCGGGGATACGGACGTGGCCATTCATTCCACAGGCCAAACCGATCGGATTTCCTACATTTCCACCGGCGGCGGTGCATTTTTGCGTCTGCTGGAAGGAAAGCCCCTGCCGGGTGTCCAGGCCCTGGGCGGGTTGGAAATCCATGAATAAAGGTGCGGCCCGCGACTTTGGATCTTTGCCAAAACCGGTGCGCCACTTGGGACACCTGACCGAAAACCGGCTGCAAAAGATCGGTAGGCATGATAATTGCTTGACAATTTTGGGGAAAACAGTTAAACTGAAATTTGTGTTTTTGCCTGCCACTTCCATTTGTTTTATAAAAGGAGATCAGATTCTTGTATTGGCGCACCCGGGAGGAACTCAGCCTTGAAAACCGGCTCCGGCGGTCTTATTACGAGCTGCTGCGCGATGAACTCGATCAGTTCATCATGGCCCATGCCCTGAAAGAATCTTACGAAAATTTTAAAAACAACAACGTTGCCTACCCCTTTGTTGAAAGAAAAGAACTCAAGCCCCGGGCCCGGATTCCCAAGGACGAGTTCAGCCTGCACAATTCATTTCTGGTGATATTTGTCGAAGACACCATCCCCCAAGCCTACAAGAAATATATCCGGTTTTTTGATGTCAACAAAACCACCAAGACAAACCTTCTGCGTTCCAAGACCCTGTCGCTGGGACCGGATTTTGACCGGAGTCAGAAATTTCTGGACTCTGTGCATTTTTATCATTTCTTAAAAGAACTCCTGCCGGTGGATTATGCCCTGCTGATCCAGCGCGACACCAGCCATGCCAAAACCAAGCACCGCTACTACCTTTCCCATTTTCACGTGCGCATTGACTGGCCCATTTCCGAGGCCGCAGAGGACCTGGCCCGGTATTTGCGCTACATCTCCAAGGACGTTTATGAAAAGGGCGAGAAATACGCCGAGGACGTGCAGAAAAAGTTTTTTGAATATCACGCTTTGCCCGACATGATCGGGGGAAGGCGTACTGCGGCCAGTGTTGCGGCCCAGTACCTGCGGCGTCTGCCTTTTATTTCAACGGTGTATGTTTCCAGCAGCGAGTCGCGCTCCCTGTACCGCTATTGCGAACAGGGGGTGTCGCGGATGGTACTCATGCGGCTGACCACCGGAGAAATGGAGCAGGTGGCAGACCGCAACAACATGCCGGTGCGGGAGCTGAAGCGTTTTTACATGCTGGATCAAAACGGCAGGGGCGGGATTTTTCTGTTCCGGGTCACTTACGGTCATACCGCGCCAGCCATGCCTCCGGAAGACGGCAAGCTCCGGGAAATCAAGCCTGAGCTTTTCTGGATAACCGTCAAGTACCAGCACCTGCTGCCCCTGCCCGGCATCTGGGAGCATCCGCCCCTGCGGGTCAACCTGATCTATACCTGAGGCGCCTTACGCAATCTGCTTGAGCATGGCGGTTTCGTCGCAGTCCGGAAACTTCACGCAATGGATACAGTCGGCCCATATCTTGATGGGCAGCTCTGTCTTGTCAATGACGATAAATCCGAATTTCTTAAAAAAATCAGGTCGATAGGTGAGGGTGAAAAGTTTTTTGATTTTGTATTCCCGCGCCTCTGCAAAGGCGGTTTCCAGAAGCCGGGTGCCGATATCTTTGCCCATGTAGGGTTCTGTCACGGCCAGGGAGCGGATTTCAGCCAGGTCCTCCCAGCAGAACTGCAGGGCGCAGCATCCCACAATTTGCCCGGTCTTCTCATCCTCATACACGTTGAAATCCCGCAGGTGGTCATACAGGCGGCTCAAGGGACGGGCCAGCAGGTCCCCCTTTGCGCCGTAGTACTTTAGCAGGGCGTGAATGGGCTTGATGTCTTCGATGGTGGCTTTGCGAATCATAGGCCCTGTTTAGCGGTTGCGCAAAGGCAAATCAAGTGTTTTTATCACTGCCCCCGGCCTGGCTTCCTTTTTGCTATCGGCCGCCGTCCGGGTTTTTTCTGATCCTTGCGGACACGCCGCGGTTTCCGGACACCCGTTTTCCCGTAACCGGATCCATGCGCACCTGCTCAAGCGCATCGGGAAAATCAAAATACTGCAAAGGCTGGGTTTTTATCGCCTTTTCCATGAATTGTTTCCATATGGGCAGGGCCGCCCGGGCGCCGGTTTCATAAGGGCCCAATGGGGCATAATCGTCTCTTCCCACCCATACCCCGGCTGCCAGGCCCGGAGAAAATCCAACAAACAGGGCGTCGCGGTACTGGTTGGTGGTGCCGGTTTTTCCGGCAAGTTCCCGGCCCAGATCCCTGGCCCCGCGTCCGGAGCCTTCCCGGATGACGCCCTTTAGCACATCAGTCATGATGGCTGCACTGGTGCGGGACATGGCCAGGTGTTTGCGGGGCTCTGATTCCCAGATAATCCGGTTGTCAGGGCCGATGATGCGGGCAATTCCGCCGGGTTCCACAAAACGGCCTTGATTGGGGAAAACCGTGTATGCGGATGTCAGCTCCAGCAGATTGAGTTCAAAGCTTCCCAGGGCCATGGACAAATACGGTGAAAGCCGGGACTCGATACCCATTTTGCGCGCAAAGTCAATGGCCGCAGCCGGCCCGATATCCTGGAGCACCCGGACAGCCGGGATGTTTTTGGAGGCCGTCACTGCCTTTCTCAGGGTAATTTCGCCGGCATAATCGCCGGAAAAATTTTCCGGCTGCCAGTCCCGGCGCCCCTTTGGCGCGGAAAACGCCATGGGCGCATCGAGCAGCAGGCTGTCCTGGTCATAGCCGTTTTCCAGGGCGCAGGCGTAAATGATGGGCTTAAAGGCCGAGCCCGGCTGCCTGCGGGCGGCAACCGCGCGGTTGAACTGGGTTTTTTGATAATCACGGCCGCCGGTCATGGCCCGGATTGCACCGGTTTGTACATCAATGGCCACAAGGGCGCCCTGGACCTGGTCCCGTTCTTCTTTTTTTTCGGCAATGCGCGATGACAGGGATGAAAGTCCCTCGGCAACAGCCTGGTCCGCGGCCTGCTGCAGTTCATGGGACAATGTGGTTTGTACAGTGATTCCACCCTTGTAGAGCAGATCCGCACCGATTGTATCCCGGAGCTGCTGTTTGACGTAGTCCACGAAATAAGAGGCGCGCTGTGAGGCGGCGGTTTTTTCCCCCGGCGGCTGATAGGGGGTGTCAGCCGCTTTTTGAAACGCCTGTTTTGAGATGTTTCCGGTGTGGTGCATCATGGCAAGCACCAGGTTGCGCCGCTGGATTGCCAGATCCGGATTGACCAGGGGGGAATAGGTGGACGGTGCTTTGGGCAGCCCGGCGATCATGGCGCATTCGGCCAGGTTCAGCTCGGATGCGGGTTTGGCAAAATATGTGCGGGCGGCCATTTCCACCCCGTATGCCCCGCTGCCGTAATAGATCTGATTGAGATACAGCTCCAGAATCTCATCCTTGGTGTATCGGCGTTCGAGCTGGAGAGCCAGAAAAGCTTCCTTGAGCTTTCGTTCAAGGGATTTTTCCGGGGTGAGAAAAAGGGTTTTGGCCAGTTGCTGGGTAATGGTGCTGGCCCCCTGGGTCAAAGAGCCGGTTTTGATGTCATGGACAAGGGCCCGCAGGATTCCCTTGATGTCCAGGCCGCTGTGATCCCGGAACTGCCGGTCTTCGGTGGTCAGAAGAGCTGTTTCCAAAGCGTCGGGAACTTGCTCAAGAGGCACGGGCGAGCGTTTCCGGACATAGACTTCCGCCAGCAGCACCTGGTCGGCCGAGTAGATGCGCGAAACCGCAGACGGGGAGAAATCCTCCAGGCCGCGGATTTCCGGCAGATCGCTTCTGGCCGCCACCACCGCGGCCACTGTGGCCCCGCACACGGCAGCGGCCGCCGCCACCAGCACGATTTTCATCCAAACGGATTGGACAATGGTTTTCAAAGCAGTATCATCTGTTGTTTTTCCCTTGACAGACCCTCGGTCATTCATATATTTGAAACAACAATAAAGGCGCGTAGCTCAGGTGGTAGAGCGCTACCCCGACACGGTAGAAGTCAGCAGTTCAAGTCTGCTCGCGCCTACCATTAAAATCAAGGGTTTGCAGATATGGTTCTCTGTAAGCCCTTTTTTTGTGGGGTTTAAGGTATAGGATGGCTTGTAAATCCTCCTTTTTTAATGCCGGAGCACAGAATCGATTATCATGTTGTTGTGATTTATCGGCACCCTGACGAATCGGAAATATCAGATTTAACTTGCCTGGGTTGCGGGACACTTTCTAAACTTTAAAGTATGACATCATTTGCGGCCCCAGGTCAACCCGCCGGTTTGATGTTTTTGTTTTTACATCATGCCATCTCTGAACTCACAGAAGAAGCCTTGGAAGAAATCCTGAGCAAATATTTAGACGCTTCATGCGGCAAAGATGCCGAATCGAGTTAAAAAGCCCGGTATTCCTTTATCAATTGCGAATGCTCTGAATGGCAATTTTTGACGTTCTATCCTCTTTGTTTTTGTTTCAACTGGGTGAGCAGTGTGATGGAATATATCGAAAATGTGCACCCCACGAAGGCCATTCCCCGGGAGCCATGATAGCCGTATGGTGCATTTTTACGGGAGCGGAATAATATTTCGAAAACTTGCCCATAAAAATTTGACACCTTGGTTTTTCAGACGAATATAAGGATTATGAGAAAGCCAAACCAGGCGTAAGACTGGGACGGAAAGTCACGGGTCTTTTCAGTAGTGCTTTTCATCGTTGATTCTGAACACAGATAGCCGGACTGCCCCATTTATATGGTAGTTCGGCTATTTTATTGGGGGCAGCAGCCGGACGAAAATCGAGTTTTTCGATTTCCTGAGGGCTCTGGTATGAAATGTAAGGTGATCGGCAGTCACAAAGAAAAAATTTTTTCAAATAGATAAGCCCTCTGACGGGTAAACCCTCATAAACATCTCCCGGGCGCGATAAGAGCTTCTCACCAGCGGGCCGGATGCCACGGCAGCAAATCCTGCATCAAGTGCGCACTGCCGCCAGCCTTCAAAAATATCGGGTGTGAAATATTCTTCAACCGGCAAATGCCGGGGTGTTGGCTGCAGATACTGCCCAATGGTCAGCATGCTGCACCCAGCTGCCAGCAGATCAGACAGGGTCCGGACGACCGCAGTCCGGTTTTCTCCCAGGCCCAGCATGATGCCGGACTTGACTGGCATATCCGGGCGGGCTGCTGCCGCTTCGGCCAGGACATTGAGGCTGCGGCGGTAATTCGCCTCCGGCCGCACCCGCTGATAAAGCCCGGCAACAGTCTCGATATTATGATTCAACACGTCCGGGCCGGCGTCCACCACCTGCTGCAGGCAGGTGGTGCTGCCCCCAAAATCCGGCAACAGGACTTCAACCGAGGCCTGCGGGAGCTGCCTGCGGATTTCCCGGATGGTTTGCACAAAACACCCAGCCCCCTGATCGCGCAAATCGTCCCGGGTAACCGATGTGACCACCACGTGCCGCAGGCCCATTTCACGCGCTGCACCGGCCACCCGGACGGGCTCCTCCGGGTCCGGGGGCCCCAAAGGCCCGTTGAGCACGGAACAAAACCGACAGTTGCGGGTGCAGCGACGCCCCATGATCATGAAGGTGGCGGTCCGGCGGGAAAAGCATTCCCAACGGTTTGGGCACCTGGCTTCCTCGCAGACCGTGCAAAGGCCTTTGCGCGCCAAAAACGCCCGGGTTTGCTCGCAGTTCCCGCCAACCGGCAGGCGTCTTCGAAGCCAGTCCGGCTTGTGCAATCCCCTGCTGCAATCCTGGGTTGCAGGCATTTCAGGTAGAAGCTTCGGCATGGCGCGCCTCCTTCCAGTAAGCCGCCACGTAATCGGCCGGTACCGGCTCCAGTTGAACGTTAAAAATGCTTGAAAAATGGGCCTTGGCCGATCGAGTGATCCCGTTCATGGATACAGAGCCGTCTGTTTCCTTTGCAATGGAGGTCATCTGAATCCCGGGCAGACCGCAGGGCGCAATCCAGTCAAAGGGGTCAAGATGCGGGTCCACGTTTAAGGCCAATCCGTGAAAACTGACTTTCCGGCGTATCCGCAGGCCAACGCTGCCGATTTTTTTGCCTTGGACCCAGACCCCGCGGCCAAGGGTGTGTCTTTGCGCTACCACACCCCACTGTTCAACAACGGCGATCATTATAGATTCCAGGGCATGAACAAAGTCCGCGACAAGCCAGCCATTTAAACCCAGATCCACGACGGGATAGACCACAAGCTGTCCCGGCCCGTGATATGTTATGCTCCCACCCCGGTCGCTTTCAACCATGGGAATACCCCGGGCCTTTAGAAAATCCTCCGAAACGTGCAGGTGCTCTGCTCCGCCCCGGTTGCCAAGGGTAAAGACCGGGAAGTGCTGGAGGATAACCACGATATCCCGGTTTAACGCCCGGCTGGCCCGGGCGGAAACCAGGTTCTGCTGCAGGCCCAGGGCCTGCATATAATCGGTTACCGGCAGTTCCAGGCAGGCCCATACAGGCTTTGGGCAGCATTGTCCTTGATGTTTGAAACCTGTATTGCTCACGGTTTTTCACCCGCTCAGGCAGGGGTTTCTGGCAGCCGTGGTCTCATCCAGCCGCCTCAGCCTGCTTACGGTCGGGGCCTGGCGCAACAGCTCGGGTTCTGTGCGCGCTTCTTTGGCAATGGCTTCCACGGCAGCGATATAAGCGTCCAGGGTTTCCCTGGTTTCGGTTTCCGTGGGCTCGGTCATGAGGGCGCCTTGTACCACAAGTGGAAAATAGATGGTCGGTGGATGAAAACCGTAATCGATCATCCGCTTGGCAATATCCAGGGTGTTGACATGGCATTCAGCCTGGTTTTTGTCCGTGAACACGCACTCGTGCATGCACAGGCGGTCGTAGGGTAGGTAAAGGGTCTGCTTTAAGCGTTCCTTGAGATAGTTGGCGTTTAACACGGCCAGTTCACTGACTTTCTGCAAATTTTCAGCGCCCATGCTGAGTATATAGCAGCAGGCCTTTACCATCACCCCGAAGTTTCCGTAAAACCCGTGCATTCGCCCGATGGAATCCGGCGCATCAGACGACCAGGAAAACCGGCCCTGTTTTTCCATAAGCCGCGGCACTGGGAGATATTTTTCCAGGTGCTGTTTGACGCACACCGGACCGGCGCCCGGACCGCCGCCGCCGTGCGGCGTGGAAAAGGTTTTGTGCAGGTTTAAATGCAAAACATCCACGCCCATTTTGCGCATGTCGACCCGGCCGAACAGGGCGTTCATGTTGGCGCCGTCACAATAAACCTGGCCGCCTTTTTCATGGACAATTTCAGCGATGGCCATGATGTTTTCCTCAAAAAGCCCAAGAGTGTTGGGATTTGTCACCATGATCCCGGCTGTCTGCTCGTCCATGAACTCTGCCACCGTTTCTGCCGAAAGGATACCCTGATCATTGGAGGCCACGGCTACCGGCTGGTACCCGCAGAGGCTGGCGCTGGCCGGGTTGGTGCCGTGGGCTGTGTCCGGCACCAGCAGTTTGGTGCGGGAATCGCCCCGGGCCTGATGGTAGGCCTGAATCAAAAGCATGCCGGCCAGTTCTCCCTGGGCACCGGCCGCCGGCTGCAGTGAAACCGCATCCAGCCCCGTAATTTCTGCAAGAAATCGCTCCAGTTCCGCCATTACCCGCAGGGTTCCCTGGCAAAATTGTTCCGGCAGAAGGGGATGGGGGCTGGCAAAGCCCGGCAAAGCGGCAATGGCTTCATTGATCTTGGGATTGTATTTCATGGTACAGGAGCCAAGGGGATAGAGCCCGGCGTCAATTCCATAATTCCACTGCGACAGCCGCGTATAGTGGCGAACTACTTCAGGCTCGCTTAAATCCGGAAAATCCGGTCCTTTTCCTTCCATGCCGGATTCCACGGCAAATTGCTCCACGTCCCGGGCGGGAAGCGAAAAAGCGCTTCGGCCGCTCTGGCCCTTTTCCCACAGCAAGGGCTCGTCCCATTTCAATCCGGTGGTTGCGGTCGGTTTTTTCATTCAGACACCTCTTTTATCAAATGGTCCATATCCGCCCGGGTAATTTTTTCAGTGACGCATAACAGGTAATGATCCGCCAGATCCGGATACCACTCTGCCAGGGGCAGGCCGGCCACGATCCCGGAGGAGGCGGCAAGCTCTGCGTGTTTGCGTTCAAACCCGGGGGGCAATTTGACCACAAATTCGTTGAATGTCGGGGCACCAAAGGGCAGAGCCATGCCGGCCCGGCGCAGTTGCTGTTTCAGATATTCTGTTTTGTCATAGTTGAGCCGGGCCAGTTCCCGGAATCCGATTTTACCCAGGCAGGCCATGTACACTGCGGCGGCGATCGCGCAAAAATTGCTGTTGGTACAAATATTAGAGGTGGCCCTGGCTCGTCGGATATGCTGCTCCCGGGTGGCCAGGGTTAAAACAAAACCTTCCTTACCGTTGGCATCAGTGGTCTTGCCCACCACGCGGCCCGGCATGCGCCGCACATAATCCATCTTCGTGGCCAGCATGCCCAGACCCGGCCCGCCGTAGGCCGGGGGAAGTCCCAGGCTGCCGCCCTCCCCGCATGCAATGGCTGCGCCCTGGGTCCCCGGCGGCTGATAAAGCCCGAATGCCAGGGGTTCGGTGAAACAGGTCACAAATATTGCCTCTGTTTGCCCGACAAGGCTGCCGATCCCGGCCAGATCCTCCAGGCATCCGAAAAAATTGGGCGACTGGACTGCCACGGCAACCACATCATCCATATCCGCCAGCGCCGAGACATCGGTTCGGCCATCTGCCAAGGCGGGCAAAAAGGTGATTTCAAACGGGGTGGGCCGGAAATATGTTTTTACCACCTGGCCGTAACTGGGATGGATAAGAGATGACAGGACGATTTTTCCCTTGCTTTTCTTTCGGATGCGGGTGGCCATGAGCAGGGATTCGGCCAGTGCCGAAGCCCCGTCATACATGGAGGCATTGGATATTTCCAGGCCCAGCAGCCGGGCGGTCAGTGTCTGGTATTCATAAACGGCCTGCAGCGTTCCCTGGCTGACTTCCGGCTGGTAGGGCGTATACGAGGTCAGCAGCTCGGAGCGCTCAAGCAGGTTGGTCACTACTGCCGGAATGTAATGATCATACTTGCCCGCGCCCAGAAAAAACTTGCAGTCGGGGCATTCTGCGGCAAGGGCTTCCATGCGGGCGCGCAGGTCCCATTCGCTCATTGCCGGCGGCAGATCCATCTTTCTGCCGCTACGGACGGCTTCCGGAATGTTGGCAAACAAATCATCCGTGCTGCCTGCGCCGATCACCTTGAGCATGGCCGCGATATCGGAATCTGTATGTGGCAGGTATCGCATGATTAGAGTCCTTTTAACAGATTGTAATAGGTGGCTTTATCCATCAGGGATTGCATTTCCCCGGGGTCTGCAGGCCTGATCATAACCAGCCAGCCCCGGCCATAGGGGTCTTCATTGACCAGGTCCGGCCGGTTTTCCAGTTCCGGGTTGGTACCGGCAATCTCTCCGGCAACCGGCATGTAAAGTTCCGCCACAGCCTTAACTGACTCCACCGTACCGAATTCCGCACCTTTTTCAAAGCTCTGCCCGATTTCGGGCAATTCCACGTAAACGATGTCGCCCAGTTCCTCCTGGGCATAATCGGTAATACCCGCCACCATCGCGGACCCGTCCTTTCTGGCCCATTCATGGTTTTCGGTATACCCAACATCATCCGGCAGTATCAATTCGTCCACTGGTCTCATGAGAACTCCTCTATGATTCGGTTGATATCCCATCCGGCGCTGCGATCAGGCCGGATATCCCGGGTGAGTTCCGCCTTGACCTTTCGCCGGCCGTCATTTAAGGATACCAGTTCCCCGGTTTCCGGCGGCCGATCCAGTCTTAGGAAGCCGCAGCACAATCCCCGCGGCTCAAATCCCTGGGGTTTGCCCGGGCTGCGCACGCTGTAGACGCGGCCGCCGCTGTCGCGGCCAATGGCCATATCCGTAACACATGTCAAAACAATGCCCACGGACTTTCCGGCCGAATCCAGGACCTGCGGGGGAGCTGTTTCCGACACCGTAATTTTCCGCAGATCATAGCCCACAAAGGCACAGGTATAAAAATGCCGGTCAGGATCCAGAAGCGCCCGGCTTCCAATAAACTGCTTTGTAAAGCCGGTGCCGTCCGGGGAAAACGGAAGCGCAATGTGCCAGGGATGATGGATAAAGGGCCAGTCGCCGATATCCTGGTGGGACAGGGGCAAACCCGCACCGGTGCGCAAGGAATCCCGGGCAGCCAGCCCGCAGGATATGAGTTCTTCCTTTTGGCCTGCTGCAAGCAAATAGTCCCATGCGGTGGTCAGATCCTGCGGCCTGACAAACAGCTCAAAACCCATCTCTCCGGTATACCCGCTGCGCGAGAGCATGAGGGGAATATTTTCGCCCAGACGCACCCGGGTCTGCGAACCCGGAAAAAGCTCCGGATCCACCTTGAAGGAAAAAAACGACAAACCCTCCAGGACATTGCCGGGATTTTCCAGGGTCTTGATGAGAATGGCAACCGAGGCCGGTCCCTGCAGATCCAGTTTTCCCATTTGGTCTGTCAGGTCGGTGACATCAAGGCGGCTGTTGCCGGCGGCCGTACGCAGATGATCGGATACCAGTGCGCCCTGCCCGGCGTTTACCACCGAGAGGTAATCCTGGTGGGCCAATTGGTAAATCAGGGTATCGTCGATCACGCCGCCGCTTTCGTTGAGATAGGCGCCGTATGCGGTGCCCCCGGGCATAAGGGGACGTTTGTCCCTGCCGAAACAGCGCTCCAGGTCCCGGGTGCAGCACTGCTGAAGCAAGCCCAGGGCCTCGGGGCCGCTTACGCGGAGGGCAGCCATGTGGCTGGTATCAAACAATCCGGCCCGGCATATAACGGCAAGGTGCTCGGTTTTGGCGCCGGAGCGATACCACAGTGGCATACGATAGCCGCCGAAAACGGAGAAGTTGGCACCCAATTGCCGGTGCCGTTGAAAAAGCGGGGTTTGCTTCGGCTCCGGTGACATATCCGTAACTCCTTTTCCGGGTACCCGGCCTGAGAAGCAACCCGCTACCCGTAAACCGCACGCCCGATGGCCTTGGCCGCCAGCTCTTCCATGATTTCCGCATGGGTGGGATGGCCGTGCATGGTATTGGCCAGATCTCTCACCGTGGCATGGCTTTTTACTGCCAGGGTGGCCTCGGGGATGATATCAGTGGCCTTGGGGCCGACAATGTGCACCCCGAGTATCTGCTCGCTTCCGGTGTCAAAGACCACCTGGGCCTGGCCGGTAATGTTGCCGGTCACCTGCGGTTTACCAAGGCTTCGGAACAGCACTGTTTCAGTTTCCACCGCATAGCCCGCATCTGCTGCCTGCCCCCGGGTCAACCCGACATTGGCCACCTCAGGCAGGGTAAAGACCACATTGGGGACAGCTTCATAGCTCATTTGCCGGTCCTCTCCAAGGGCGTTTTCTGCTGCTGTCATGCCCTCCTTGGAGGCAACATAGGCGAGCATCAATTTATCCGGTCCCAGCACGTCGCCCACGGCATAGACGTTTTTCACAGAGGTCTCCATCCGGGAATCAGCCTTGATCCAACCCTGATCATCGATTTCCACCCCGAGATTTTCCAGGCCCATGCCAGATAACACGGGTGTTCGTCCGATGCAAACCAGCAGTTTTTCCGCGGAGGCGCCGGTACTCGGCTGCGGCTGACGCTGCTGCACAAACGGAGAGTCGCGGATGGTCACATCCACCCCCTGATCTGTTTCCTGAATGGAGTCCACTATCCGGCCGAGGCAGCATGTGATTTTCTGCTTTTTAAATTCGCGCAAAAGGGTTTTGGAACAGGTTTCGTCAATAAGCGGAAGCGGAAGCAGTCTGTCCATGGCTTCAACAAGGGTCACCCGGCTGCCCAGAGCTGAAAAAATCGTGGCAAACTCGCAGCCAACGACACCGCCGCCGGCAATCACCAGCGATTTTGGCACGGTCTCAAGGCAGAGGGCATTTGTGCTGGAAATGATGCGCTCGCCGTCAAACGGAATTCCGGGTAGCGGCCGTGGACAGGCTCCCGCGGCAATAATCAGGCGATCCCACTGCACGGTTTGCTTACTGCCGTCTGCCTGCGTAACCGTGAGCTTGCAGGGGCCTTCAATAAAGCCGCGGCCGCTTACTACCCGGATTCCGAGCTTATCCAGAATTCGGGCGACCCCCTTGGCCTGGGCGGAAACAACTTCCTGTCTCCGGGCACTGAGCTGCGGCATGTCAATTTCAGGAGGCCCCGGCAGGCGCACGCCGAATTTGCTGAAACGCCGGCAATCAGCCATCAATGCGCCGGCCTCCCGCATCACCTTGGAGGGAATGCATCCCCGGTTCAGGCAGGTGCCCCCAAGGGCATCGGCTTCCACCAGGGTCACCTTGGCATTTAACCGGGCTGCGCGGACAGCTGCAAACAAACCGCCCGGACCAGCTCCCAATACGGCAATCCTTACAGGCATGTCAAATCCCCCGAGCCTGTTGCCGAACTCGTTGGTTGAAAAGCAAAAGATCTGGACTTTGCTTTTTATAATTTTATTATAACAATGATTGGGTTTCATGCAAACGGCTTGGAGGCCTTTACGCCGGTAACTGAGAATTCGCACACCTGTCTTCCCCTGTCCCTTGTTATGCCGTTAATGCATCCTTTGGCCCCGGGGATATGTGCGCCCCCTGTTGACCGCGGTTTACGCCGAAGCAGGGACCCGTCCGGGTCCCTGAATCAATCCCAGGGCCTTTTTGGTGACAATATGGGCCAGCACGGCAAACAAGCCGATGCCCCCCAACCAGGCCAGTCCCGGCAGCGGAACCCAAAACCCCACGTTCGGTGAAAACAGGGGGACAAAGCTGACGATCATGCCCGTTACACCGACGTAAAATATGAGCGTCAATGAACTGTTTTTCAAGCTTACCCGCCGGACCAGGGTCAGTGTCAATCCCATGCCAGCAGATGCTACCAGTCCGGAAAGATGCCCGATATCCAATCCCAGAGCGCCCGATTATCCGGGCCAGAGAGCCAGGGCCGCGTCGTACACCACCGATGAAAAGCCCCCCGAAAGACCGAAGCCGGAGGCTTTGTCAAGCGGCCGTTTCAACACAGACCGGATCATGGCCCTGCAAATATCTCCCGGAGCTTGTCGCGGCTGATGCGCAGATAATCCCGATCTTTGGCAAAGACCTCAAGGGTAATGGTTTTGTTGTATCCGATCTGCTTAAATGCCTTGACCACTTCGGCAAAATCAATGGTACCGGCCCCGATGGGAAGATGGTCATCATCGCGGCCCCGGTTGTCGCTGGCATGGACATGGCCGATACGACTGGCAAAGCGTTTGATGAAAACCAGAATGCGCTCGGTTTCGCTCTGGATGTGGGCATGGCACGTATCCAGGGTCAGCTGTGCGTTGGGAAATGCATTGAACACCGCGTCAAAATCCTCTGGCCGCACCAGGGAAAGGGAGCGGGGAAACAGGTTTTCCACGCATACGATCAGGCGCAGTTTTTCCGCCTCGCCAAGCAGCCGGCACATGGTATCCATGGCCCGTTTTTTGGTCAGATCCGGCATCAGGGCGCCCAGGCCCTGAATAAAGCTCGGACGCAGCACCGCCTTGATGGCTCCGGGCTCGGCGGCCATGTGCATGGCATGCAGGGTTTCCCGGATGGACGCTTCCCGGATCGTGTCAGTGAGATCCGCAGTGGGCACAAAGGTGGGCAAATGGCAGGCCAGTTCCATTCCAAACCCGTCCAGGGCCCGGCAAAGATCGTCCTTTTGCGCCCTTATGACCGAAGGTGCATTTTTGCGGAATCAGAAAAATATTTTAAAATTTTGCACAAAAAGATTTGACACCCGGGTTTTCCGGACGAATATAAGGATTATGAGAAAGCCAAACCAGGCGTAAGACTGGGACGGATCTTACCGGGCGACATTGGGCCTATGGAACTTATCGGTCCGACACCCGAAGGATTGAAGGTACATGTCTATGTTACTGGTGGCGAGGTGTTTGGGCCGAATATACAAGGTGAAATTCTGCCTGTAGGTGGAGATTGGTTGACGATTCGGCCTGATGGTGTCGGACTTCTAAACGTTCGTGCGACGATGAACACCGAGGACGGGGCCCTTATTTACACTTTCTAT
Organism: Desulfosalsimonas propionicica; assembly: GCF_013761005.1. NCBI lineage: Bacteria > Pseudomonadati > Thermodesulfobacteriota > Desulfobacteria > Desulfobacterales > Desulfosalsimonadaceae > Desulfosalsimonas > Desulfosalsimonas propionicica. The sequence continues at coordinate 6,652 of NZ_JACDUS010000010.1, read as the reverse complement.
ACCGGAATGACTGACTTTGGAGAAAACCCTTACGAAAAGCTGCTTAAAGGAGAAGTCTCACAAGAAGAATCCCATGTCCGATGCAGGCCAGTGCTACTTACAGCGCATCCGGATTACACCTGGCTGAACCGAATTTTTTGCTTGGGAATCGGCAGGATCTCTGCCGATCGTTCCGCGATCATTTGCGATATGTATGCTGTGAAATGACAGTCAGTCAATCGGATCGGCTCACCGGTGTCATTTCAGTTCACTATTCTTAAGCGGATTGACTGGTTTTATGGTTTCAAAGAGGAGGAGACGGTGCTCGTCCTTCTCAGGTGGGATGAAAAGATCTCGGTTAAACTCCGCTGTTTTCATACCACAAAGGTCAAAAAGAGATCTTGCCATCCGTAATTACCATCATCCAAGGATTCAAGGAGGTGAACCATGGCAGCAAATGGTGCAATATTTATTGGTTGGAACAGGCCTGTACCAGGAAAAGAACAGCAGGCAATGAAACTTTGGCAGGATTCCATGGAATATTTTGAAAAACTCCGGACTGAGGGACGCATTGAAAGCTTTGATCCGGTACTTCTTACGGCTCACGGCGGCAATCTGAATGGATTCGTTTTTATAAAAGGAGATCAGCAAGAATTGGATAAAGTTCGCAGGGAAGATTCCTTTGTTGAAAATGTCATAAAAGGGGGAATCTATCTGCAGGATTACGGAGTTGTCCAGGGGTTTGTCGGTGACGGTTTGGCTAATGTTTTTGGGAAATGGTCAAAGGCTATTGGTGCTTGAGCCCCGTAATTGGTGAATTACCATTTTTTGAATTTGCCTCTTGGATTCTTTCTAATCCAGGGGGTTTTCATTTGGCATAAGGTGACTTAGTTCAGACCTGATCTGAAGCCGCAACCAAACCCATTCAAATTATCCTGCCACGTACACGCCTCTTTTCTTTCGGCTGATTTTCCCATCCTTATTCAACCGATGCACAACATTATGCAAATTCTTACTTTCATAACCCGTTTTGGCCTTGATATCGGAAAGACTGGCGCCGTCATCGCCAGCGTCCTTGATCGCATCCAAGACAGTTTCAGCAGCTGTCCATTTTTTTTGCGACTTTGTAACGGTTTTTTTCGGCTGCGGCGCCTTTGAAAGGGCCTTTTCCAGCGCATCCATTTTACTGGCTAACTGATTGATATCTTGTTTGGTCGCAATATCGTATTTTTCGATAAACAACCTGATCAGTGAATCAAAACTGGGCTCCTGCTTTTTCTGTGCCATGGAGGCACCTCCTTCTTTATTTGTGGTTCTGATGTAGGTATTGATTGAGTTCTGCCTAAAATTTCATGTTCCATAGTGATTTTAGTCAGAAATGTCAAATACTCCCTGGCGATTGATCGTCGCTGGATTAAAAGGTGGGATAAGGGATTTGGAAAGTGGGGCCTTACAACATGGATATGGCAGCCTACATTTGACGGGGGTTGTTTAAAAGCCACATTGATGGCCAAAACAATATTCCTGGGCCTTCCCGGATTTGCGCCTTGAATCCGCCATGTTATTGTAACTGGCTGGGTGGCGGCGAAAACCCAAACTTTAAACAAAAGGAGTTCACCATGCTGCTTTCACAAGCCATCACCAATTTCATGGCGTACCAGAAAATGAACGCGGGAAAAAAATACGGTCAAGAATTACCGGCTTTTTCTGGTCCGGCTTGATACCCATTTTAAAGGCCGGGATCTTAGTTCCATCACGTCCGACCAAATCGACTGATTTTAATGCTTTCAAATGGATAGTTGCGCCTCAAAGGCCTTAAAATATAGCTTTTTACAATTAAAAATAAAGTTTTTGTCAACTTGAGCAATATCGTGCCGAAAAATTATTCTTGATGGAAGCAAGTTCGGCAAAATTTTGCCCCCGGAGAACTCAAAATCGGGGTTTTCGTTCGGTCACTAATTAGCCGGAGGCGCACGATGACTTCTTGGTTTATCCACATAAACGGGCGCCGTGAAACTTCGCCTACCACTTTTAAGCTCGATGTAGTATTTGGAGTCCATGATATCATCAGGTATTGTCACGATAATCTGGCGTCCGCCTCCAAGTGTCTCCTTTCTGTAAAGCTTTCTGTCGACTCTACCATAATTACCTTTAATAAAAATTTGGAAGTATCTGCTAGGCGCTGGGTAGTTGAGATGAAGCGTTACATCGCTACCGGTTTTGGCATTCTGGGGCCTGATGTAAAAGTTAAACGAATCTATCCAGTTCTCAACTTTAACCTTGTTTTCAGACAAAATTTGCATGCCGCCTTGTCGTATCTCGATATGATAGAATCCGCTCTTCATGTCCCCTGGCACTGTAATAATAATTTTTTCTCCGCCATCTAAAGTCCTCTTGGGAAGCGGGCCTCTATCGCCTAAAAACACCAACCCGGACTTAATTTTTTTGCTCAACTCCAAAATCACTTCGCTTCCAGGCTTAACCATTTCGGGTTTTGCAGAGAAGCTCAGCTCTACTGCAGACGTAATATCGAAAAGTAATGTGAGGCTCTGTTTTCGCAGCGTTGAAATCCTTGTTTGCCGATCATTTTTTTCAACTAGATCCAGTGAATCTATCGGAATTCCCCAACCGATACCGACAGTACCGCCCTTAAGGCCGCCGTTGCCAATCCCAATAACTCGGTCTTTTAGATCTAAGATAGGTGCGCCAGAGTGCCCAGGCTGAATGTCACCAGTCAGGCTCAGGATTGAAATACCAATAGCCGGGCTTGCGCGTATGAGAAGATCTTGAATCAAGCTTTGATCATTGGAAGGCAACAAGTTCTCCAAATATTTGCGATTGCTCTCAAGGGTCAAGTCAATACGGTGCTGATCAAGTAATGCTTGTGGATACCCGACAACCCGTAGCTTGTCTCCCTGCTCTGGTATCGGACCAACGGGGAGCACCGAATAATCAGAGACATCAAAACTATCAGAGCCAAGCAGAGCCACATCCCGTTCAACATCGACTTTTACGATCTCAAGCCCTGAAACAGGATCACCGACAGTAGGTCGAGCATGGAAGATATTGCAGTCAACAACTCCGTGAAGCGCCGTTAGAATGCCATCATAGCCCTCCGCGAGAAAACCGGTCTGTACTCTGCGAGGCCCTTGCGAGCAATCGTCAGCCACTATCTGAAAAACTTGTGGATAATCCTTGGCGCCAGCAGGTGATAAAAAGAATACAAAAAATGATATAAGCAAAGCTATTTTTCGCATAATGCCTCCGCTATAATCACCAATGTCTCATGATCATCAATAATATCTCCTAAAATTCGTATCTCTTCATGCGAAGAAGTTTTAAATATTGAACGAATTTTCTGAGGTCCGGCGATTAACATTTCTCCGCACTCATCCGAGGTCAAATTAAAAAGAACAGTCTTGCTTACCAGATTTTTAGACAAAGAGCTTTTTGGGACGGTCTCTTCTTTACCATTGATGGTAGTTTGATAGTCCAATCCAAAAATATCGTGTGTTCTGGCGAAAATGCCAAAGCTTGCACCAACAGCCAAGCCTATCGTAAGGATTGCGATTGGCCAAGCGTTATTGGTCCGGTTTTTAAGGCTTTTCGGCAGTTCTTGCCGAAAAGCGGTTACTGCAGCTCCGGAAAGAGTAAGCAAAGAGGTGATTACAACGCCGACAACGGGAGAAATGGATAAGCCCATTAACCATCCGATTCCAATGCCTGTCAAGATTACCGCAAAACCCTGCGAAAACGAGAACTTATAAAGTTGGTGAGCTTCTGCAGATTGGTTGGTCTGGACCTCTGCGGAATTTTTCTCCGTATCGAATTCAGAGGATTGAGCCATGAGCACTACTCCTGTTATAACGGCTACTTTCAGAATCAGCAGCAATCGTCTTTATTGACCTTGTTCGATGCGTCACCGTCCGCCGTAGCCACTATCAGCATGCAATCGTGGCCATAAGCATTGATGTTAGGCGTCCATTCGAACGGCCCGACCACTACCTCCTGCGTGTTGTTGGCGTTGACAGTGCCCACGTTGATCGATGCGGTAGTGAAGGGGTCGAAGTCGACAGGCCAGTTCAGTCCAGCACCGGGCTTGGTGTGGTATCCGTAAACGACAACGTTCTGGGCTTGTTGCGTACCTCGGTTCTTGATTTTGACGTATGCGTAGTTGGTCAAATCCAACTCAGGCTCCTGATGCGCGTCGATGTCATCTGCCGCACGACGATTCCAGATTGTAGTGGTATGCCAGTGTACGTGCTGGAACGGGTACTCGCCCGCCCGCCCGTCATCGATATAAACATCTACGTCGGGCGGATCTCCCGCTGTGGTTATCGTCCCGTCCGTCGCCGGTGTCAGGTTTCCGATGGCCCGCAGAATCAGATACATCGCCATGCGCGAGGCAAACTGCCGCCGACCGAGGTTCTGGTGATCTCCCCCGATCGAGCGGTAGAAGTTGAACAGAGTGGTCGCGAGAATCTCCTCAGACCCGTACCCACCGTTGTCGCGAGACCCATTCCAGGCCCAACCGTCAGCTACATTCCGGTCGCACCGCCGGTTGAGGGACGGGTGCCATGGCACGTAAGTAAACCGCAGGTCGCCGGGCTTACCCAGCGGTGATCCGTCCACCCCCTTGCATTGAGAATCCGGGTCGAAATAGATTAACGATAGCGAATCTCCTGCACTGTGGGTGAAGCCCATGTTGGGGCTGTCCACTGCCTCGTAGAGTACCCCATGGCCCAGCACTTCATGGAGGTGTACTCGAGGATCGCAGGCCCGGCCCAATGGATTGGTGGTGTCAGTCGTGTCCATCAGGCCGTAGCCTGTGTGTCCGATCCCGTCTATGCCGTCGCCGACGCAGTGTGCGTTGATAGCATCGAAGCAGCGGATGTCCACAGGGATCGGGAAAACGGTGTTGGACATGTAAGTCGATACGTTGAAGCCCAAGTCCTGCAGTGTGCGGAAGATCCGAGCAACATGGAAGTAACCGTTTACCGAGGCGAAGTCCTTCGTGCGCACTGCATAGTCGAAGTCGGTACCCGTCGATTCTGTCGGCGGCGTAATATCTGCTCCCTCGATCTGGGTCACCTCGGCGAAGGAAACCGACAGCGACTGTGTGCCGTTCACCGGCGCATCAAGGTTCTGTAAAGGGACGTCGTAACGATAGGGATTCAGCGTCGCGTTATTTGAGTCGCTGTCCGGGGTGGTACTGCCGGACTGTGTGATCGGGTCATTCTCGTAAACATAACCGTTGACGTGCGCTGACATCGGGCGCAGATAGAGGATTGAGTTGGTATTGAGTTCCACCAAAGCCCGCCAAACCTGGCGTTCGCCGCCCGCAAGCACCTCGAAAGTGATTTCGGCGACCATATAATAGGTGCCGTCCTTGATCTTGGGGTCGACGTCGGGGATGTCGAACGGGGGAAGATGACCGTTGTGAACCTCTTGCCCACTGATTCTGCGACGACGGCGGGTGTTGGCATCCGCTTGTTCCTTCACGATCGGACCATCGGGTGCGTCATGCTCAGGCATGCGCGCGTCAGCATCGTAGCGGTAAATCCAGAAACGGCCTCGGATCAGCCGCACGCCGACCTTCCGATCTTCGGAATCATCTTTAAGGGTGATCAAGCCGCGGACGAGGTTCTCGCCCTCACTCTCCGCCTCGGCGCTTTCACCCGCGGCAAGCGTTGCCGCCTTTAGGTCGGGCTGGGCCATGACCGCACGGCGTTGGGCGGTCGCAATGTTGGAGCCGGTGAAAATATTTCGATAGCGATCTATGGTCCGTTTGGACGGCATCTTGGCATTGACACCCTGCTGTGAGGTGTCCTTTGACCTGATCACTCGGTTCGGCCCCTGCTTGAGCGTCATCTTCAATCCGGCGCGCCAAACGGGCACGTTCAGAAAGGTCTGGTAGAAGCCGAAGGTCTCCGAATCGAACTGATATCGTTCCTCCGATAGCCTGTATTCCTCACCTTGCTCGCGCGGATCGAGGTATGTCACTTTGATTTCCAGCCGGTCGAATTTCGTGGTCGGAATTTCGTAGATGCCTGCGAACTGGCGCAAATGGGAAGCGGCAGTCATCAGGCCGCCGCCTGTGGGGCTCTCCCAATACTCTTGCGTATGTCGGATGGCGCGCACACGGTTGGCCTGATTGGTCAGCACATGTGCCTTCAGGTCAGTGCGATAGCTTTCTTTCATGATATGTCTCTTTTTGGTTTAATGAGTTACTACGTTTACTCTCTTCTGGATTTGATACGCTCATTCCTTCCGGTGCCGTAGCCGAACAAGCGAAATATGAGGTTACTAGATTGGAAAGTAATTATTTTTTCTTTTCATATTCTATTATTAGTCCAGCCTCCTTCGCCAATTCTAAGACTGAAAAAGATCTGTTTTCAAGATTGTTAAAAGCTTATAGGAATTCGTCTGCTTTAGGATTAGAGCTAAGAGTAATCGAAAAATTTTTTCCCAAAGTCCTCATCCTCATCACCGAAGGTTACTTTCGTCACGAATTTGCCGTTTCTACCAGCAAGACTTCTTATCTCTATTTTACTTCGTTTAGCTATCATTTGAAAATCGAAGCCATCTCAAAAAAACCGAAACAAAATTAAAGCGCATGCAAGTTGAACCATAGCAAGGAAATTCTCTGCATGGTATTCGTAGCGGACAACTA